>CAZOAD010000045.1:0-22890 GCA_964577705.1 uncultured Mesohalobacter sp. | reverse complement strand
TTTTATCCTCTTTTGGATGTAAGTAAAGAAGAAAGAGACGATTTTATCAAAACGCACAATTTACCTTTCCACCCTCTGGTGAGTAAAGGTTATCATTCTATAGGATGTAAGCATTGTACCGTCCCCGGTGAAGATAGAAGTGGCCGCTGGAACAACAATCCAAAAACTGAATGTGGTTTGCATTTATAATGAAAAAGGGCTCCAATTGGAGCCCTTTTTGAGTTGGTATGTTTTATAATAAAGTTGAAGGACAAACATAATTGGTTTTTGGAATTGCATCATTTTCTAAAATATCATCAAAACCACCTATTACATCCACCACATGGTCAATTCCACGTTGTTTCAAGATAGAAGCAGCAATCATACTGCGATATCCACCCTGACAATGAATGACAAATTCAGTTTCTGGAAACTCAGCTAAATGCTTATTTAACTCGTTTAAAGGTGTATTTTCTGCACCGTCGATATGTTGAGATTGATACTCGCTTTTCTTACGCACATCAAATACTTTAACCGAATTATTTTTGAGTTTATGTTCCAATTCCTCCACGGTAATCCTGTTGATGGTGTCCACTTCTTTACCTGACTTTTTCCAGGCATCCATTCCCCCTTTTAAATAACCGATAGCGTGGTCGTAACCAACTCTTGCTAACCTTATGATACTTTCTTCCTCGTTACCTGGATCGGTCACCAGGAGGATTTGTTGTTTAATGTCTGGTATCAATTCTCCTACCCACTGGGCAAAATTATTGTCTAAACCAATGTTGACGCTGTTGGGAATAAAGCCTTTATGGAAATCTTTAGCCTCTCTTGTATCTAAGATGAGTGCCATAGTTTCATTAGCAGCAGCTTCAAAAGCATCTGGATCTAAGGGCTGTTCTCCCCTATCTATAATGTCATCAATACTTTCGTAGCCTTGAATGTTCATCAATACGTTTTTTGGAAAATATCCTGGAGGTGGGGCCAGGCCTTCCAGTAATTCTTTGATGAATTCTTCTTTGGTCATATCTGGTCTCAACGCATAATTGGTTCGTTTTTGATTGCCGAGTGTATCTGTCGTCTCTTTGCTCATCATTTTTCCACAAGCGCTACCAGCTCCATGGTTTGGATAGACAATAAGATCATCTGCCAATGGCATTATTTTATTTCTAAGCGAATCATAAAGATGGGCTGCAAGCTTTTCTTCCGTAAGATCTGCAATAACATGTTGAGCTAAATCCGGACGACCTACATCACCGATAAATAGAGTATCTCCTGTAATTATTCCGTGATCTTTACCGTTTTCGTCAATCAATAAATACGTTGTAGATTCCATGGTATGACCAGGGGTGTGTATCGCTTTTACGGTATAATCTCCGACTTTAAATTCTTGATTATCTTCAGCAATAACAGCCTCAAAATTGGGTTTAGCTGTAGGGCCAAATACGATATCAGCTCCTGTCTTTTTAGCTAAGTCTAAGTGACCACTCACAAAATCAGCGTGAAAATGGGTTTCAAACACATACTTAACTTTTGCCTGGTCGTCGTTTGCTTTTTCGATATAGGGCTGGACTTCTCTTAAGGGATCAAAAATAGCAGCTTCACCATTACTTTCTAAATAATAAGCAGCGTGAGCAATACATCCGGTATAAATTTGTTCAACTTTCATAACTTTTAGTTTTAATTATGAAGCTAAATTAACCACAATGCTGAAGGCTATAAGAAACAAAAGTTACAAAACAGGCTCAAAATCAACCCTATATGACAAATATCAGTTTTTTGGAAGGTATTAGCTAAAAATAGATTTCCTAAACTGGCTTGGAGTCATCCCTTCTTGCTTTTTAAATTGTGTATTGAAATAACTAGAGCTGTTGAAACCACAAGAAAAGGCAATTTCAGAAAGCTTGGAAGATGTAGTTCTGATCATTCTCTTAGCCTGTTTTAAGCGTTCTCCATTAAGATATTCCATGGGTGTTTCTCCAAGTGTGTTTTTGAAGGTTTTATAAAAGTGAGAGGAACTCATACATGCTTTATTAGCTAAGTCCTCTACACTAATATCTTCTCTGTAGTGTTCTCTAATGTATTTCAAAACAAACGCCATCCTGTTATTATCAAACAAGTAGGAGGTTTCATCTAGTAATGCTGCTCTCGCATTGGTTTGTAAAAGACGTAAAATCAATTCTTTAATCATCACATCCAACAACGCGTCTTTAGATTTATGGCCACTTGTAAAGGTGTGTAGTAATCTATCTACTAAGTGTTGAACTTGAGAATTATTATTCAGATGTAAAGGAGACAGATTCAAATTAGAACTCATAGCAAAACTTTCCTCTATATGGGTAGCATCTTGATAAGCATCAATGGTCTCCTGTATTTTCTGAGCATCAATTCCTAAAGCCATGCATCGTGTTGGTGAATCTAAGGTGGCTTCCGGAAAATCAATAATCATTTTCTTTTTGGCGGGAAGAACCACAGACTCACCCGGTAAAAAATCAAAAGTCGCTTTGTTTTCTAAGTGCATGATTTTCTTACCAGAAATCATACTGGCTAGTATAGGAAAATCAAATTCTAAATAAACTTGATCTGCTTGTTGATGGGTTTCATAAATATTCATCTCGGCAAATTCAGCAGAATATACCGTTCTGTTTTCTACCAGGGTTTCAATTTTTCTTAGACTTTTATGAGTTTGTAGACTTGAGTTCATAGCGGTTCTTAAACAAAAGAGAATAGTGATATTTAAAAATAGAATTATTATATTATAATCAAATGAAATCATCTAAATTTAACTAATTCTAATTTTTAAACACCTAATGTTATGAATCCCACAAAACCAAAATTTAAAGAAAAGTATGGCAATTATATCAATGGAAAGTTTGTAGACCCCATTGGAGGTCAGTATTTTGAAAATACTTCGCCTACCAACAATCAATTGATTGCCAAGTATCCACGGTCTCAAAAGGAAGATGTAGAAAAGGCCATAGAGGCTGCCAATGCTGCCAAAGAGGCCTGGGGAAGTACTTCTGCTGCTCACCGTGCATCAATTCTCCAAAAGATTGCAGATGTTATTGAAGAATATCTCAATGACTTTGCCGCCATCGATACTTACGACAATGGAAAAGCAATAAGAGAAACCGTCAATGCCGATATTCCTCTGGCTGTAGATCATTTTAGGTATTTTGCGTCTGCAATAAGAGCTGAGGAAGGAAGTGCAACTGAATTGAATGAAAACACACTTTCCTTAATCATAAAGGAGCCTTTGGGTGTTGTTGCTCAAATTATACCCTGGAATTTCCCTATGCTTATGTTAGCCTGGAAAGTGGCTCCTGCCCTAGCCTCAGGAAATTGTGTAGTCTTGAAACCAGCTGAACAGACTCCTAGTTCGGCTACTTTTTTAATGGAAAAGATTGGTCATTTACTTCCTCCTGGTGTGTTGAACGTAATTCATGGATTTGGTCCTGAAGCTGGAAAGCCACTCGCTTCTAGCTCTAAAGTCAACAAGGTAGCATTTACTGGAGAAACCACTACCGGACAACTGATCATGCAATATGCTTCCAAAAACTTAAATCCGGTAACCATGGAGTTGGGAGGTAAGTCTCCAAATATATTTTTTAATTCTGTGATGGACCACGATGATGAATTTCTTGATAAATGTATCGAAGGAGCAGTTCTGTTTGCTTTTAACCAAGGAGAAGTCTGTACCTGTCCTTCCCGACTATTAGTTCAAGAAGATATCTACGATAAATTTATGGAGCGTGTTGTAAAACGCACCAAAGCTATTATTCAGGGTGATCCTTTCGATATGAATACTCAAGTCGGTGCACAAGCTTCCAACGACCAATATGAAAAAATCTTATCCTACATGAGCATTGGTAAAGAGGAAGGCGCCAAAGTACTTTGTGGCGGAGAAGCCTTTAAAGCCAGCGGTGAATATGCAGATGGGTTTTACATTCAGCCTACCATTTTAGAAGGTCACAATAAAATGAGGGTATTCCAAGAAGAGATTTTTGGACCAGTTCTCGCTGTCTGTAAATTTAAGGATGAGGCTGAAGCCTTGGAGATTGCCAATGATACCCTTTATGGCCTCGGTGCTGGTGTGTGGACTAGAGATGCTCACCAACTTTATCAGATTCCTAGAGCCATAAAAGCTGGGCGAGTTTGGGTAAATTGCTATCACGATTATCCAGCTCATGCTCCCTTTGGAGGTTATAAAAAATCTGGATTTGGTAGAGAAAATCATCTCATGATGCTTAATCACTATCGTCAAGTCAAAAACATGTTGATCTCTTACGACAAAAACAAACTCGGTTTCTTTTAGAAAATTGTAAATTATAAATAACAGTAGCTTACATCTTGATTTTTTAATCTATTCTGAATTTGCTTTTGGTGGTTTAAAAGATCAAGATGTTTGTCTTATAAAACCTAAATACTTTTTGATATGGCATACACACGAGTAGACATTACTGAAAACGCAGAACAAGTATTGCAGGAATTGAAAGCAAAACATGGGAAAGTCATTTTCCATCTAAGCGGAGGCTGCTGCGATGGTTCTTCCCCCATGCTTTTACCAAAAGAAGATTTTTACCTAGATGAATCAGATATTTACATGGGTGAAATTGGAGGTGTAAAATTTTACATGAACGAAGCACAATTTGACTATTGGAAACACACTCATTTAACCGTAGACATTACAAACGGCCGTGGATCTAGTTTTTCTTTAGAAATCCCTGAGGGCTATCGATTCATCATAAAATCCAGACTTCTGTCCAAAGAAGAAGAACATCATTTTAACCATTGATGCTCATAATACTCAATCTCAACAGGCGGATTTTTATTTTTTAACTCTTCTACAAAAGTCTCATTCGTTCTTGGTGAAATATATACTTCTTTACCACCCTTATATTTGATAACTAATCCGTTTCTTGCCAAGGCGAACTTAATACCGTACCATGCAGTTCTTCCAATAATAACTTTATTGATCTTGTCCAGGGGAATGGATTTAAATACAGGACCACTCCTGATGGTTATTTCTTTATCGCTTATCTCGTAGCTGGTATCTAAAAAAATCCAGATGACAAACAACCATAGGACTGCCATAATAGAGTCAAATACAATAATGTAATCAACCGAAAAATCGACAAACAAAAAGCTTTCTCCTATCAGTAATGCAAAAAGCATAGATATTCCTAAAAATATTAATTTGAAGGTATTATCTCTGCGGCTTCTAAATTTCATGTCAACTTATCTTATGAAAACGGGCTGGTCTTCTTTTTCTGTGTGCTCTTCGGAATACTGATAATCTTCGTAATCAAAACCTTTAATTCCATCCAAAGTTTCTACCTCATGATCTAATATGTACCTCACCATTAAACCTCTGGCTTTTTTGGCATAAAAGCTTATAATTTTCAATTTGCCATTTTTAAAATCTTTAAAAACAGGTGAAATAATTTGAGCATCCAGTTTTTTCGGATTTACTGCTTTAAAATACTCCTGACTTGCAAGATTGATAAAAAGCTCTCCGGCTTTCATTTC
The DNA here is from genome assembly GCA_964577705.1 of uncultured Mesohalobacter sp. Taxonomy (GTDB): domain Bacteria; phylum Bacteroidota; class Bacteroidia; order Flavobacteriales; family Flavobacteriaceae; genus Psychroflexus. The sequence goes on along the minus strand of CAZOAD010000045.1, from coordinate 17,382 downwards.
AGAATTAAGGTGAGTTGTGACTTTATCTTGCCATAGTTCGTACAAATCATTATTAGATTCAATAGGTAATTTGGTGCCCATTTCCAATCTGTAGGGCTGCATCAAGTCCAATGGTCTAAGAATACCGTACATTCCAGACAAGATTCTAAGAGAATCCTGCAATTTATTTATTTTCTCTTTTGGTATTGTATACGCATCTATTCCTGAATACACATCCCCATCAAACATATAAATAGCAGGTCTGGAATTCTTTGGGGTATGCTTCTCCTGGAAATCTTGGTATCGACCATAATTCAAATCTGCTAATTTATCGCTAATGCTCATAAGGTTTGCGATTTCGCCTTTGGTCATCCTAGCTAATTTACGATTGACCTGGGCAGCTATGTCTTCAAAAATGGGCTGAGTATACTGATTTGTAGGAAGTTGATCCTCTTGATTCAATGATTTGGCAGGAGATACTATTAATTTCATTTTTTATTTTAAAATTAAAATAAATTCAACGATGAAATCATCAACTTAACTAATAATTAAAGATAGCACTATCACCTATTCTTATGCTAAATATTTTCCTTACTGTTTTTAGCATAATTTCTCCAACGCTCTATACAATCTGAAATGTCTGACGGGATGTCTGAATTAAATTCCATCCATTCTTTAGTCACAGGATGCTCAAAAGCCAAAGTTTTGGCGTGAAGGGCCTGTCTTGGAAGAATTTTAAAACAATTATCTACAAATTGCTTGTACTTAGTGAAGGTCGTTCCCTTTAGGATTTTATCCCCTCCATAGCGTTCATCATTAAATAAGGTATGGCCTATATGCTTGAGATGAACGCGTATCTGGTGAGTTCTCCCTGTTTCCAACTGGCAGGAAATTAAAGTTACGTAACCCAAACGCTCTAAAACTTTGTAATGAGTCACAGCCGGTTTTCCCTGGTTGGCATCATCATCTAAGTAAACGATATTTTGAAGTCTGTTTTTAGGATTTCTGCCTATATTTCCTTCTATCGTTCCTTCATCATCATTCATATTTCCCCACACCAAAGCCACGTATTCGCGTTTACTGGTTTTGTGAAAAAATTGATTGGTAAGGTAGGCCATGGCAGACTCTGTTTTAGCAATAACTAAGAGTCCGCTTGTGTCTTTATCGATACGGTGAACCAGGCCTGGTCTGTCACTACTGTTATTGGGTAAATTATCAAAATGATAGATCAAGGCATTGATTAGTGTACCAGAATAATTTCCATGTCCGGGATGCACCACCATTCCCGCAGGTTTATTGACTACCAACAAAGCCTCATCTTCATAGACAATATCTAATGGAATGTCTTCAGGTGTTAGTAAATTTTCATAAGGTGGATAAGCCAAGAGAACTTTTACTTCATCACCAGCTTTTACCTTATAATTTTGTTTTACAGGAATACCATTCACGTAGATATGACCATCCTTAGCTGCTTGTTGGACTTTATTACGTGTTGCATTTTCAATAAAATTCATTAAAAATTTATCCACTCGCAAAGGCTCTTGGCCTTTGGTTGCGGTGAAACTATGATGTTCGTAAAGGTCATCATTCTCGTCTAAATTATCGTGTTCTTGCATGGTGTGTATCAATTAAGATCCAATATTCTGGAGGCAACACCCTAAAGGCTGCCGTCACCAACTACTAAATCTATGGTGCTGGTTTTAGGAAGGAAATCTCCAGCTTTTATAGTTTCCCCTTTATGTCTTAATTCTAGAATTGCTCCCTTAGCAATGTCTGGTCTTCTTATGATTTCTCCGATCTGAAATCCAAGAGCAATGAGGGTAGGTTCTACCTGACGCCTTGTTTTTCTGATGAGATTTTTTGGAATTTCAACATCTATGTAACCCGAGGGGTTCAACGTGAGGTAAATTTTACGGTTTTTCTTTACTTTTTTTCCAGGCTTTGGAACTTGATCCAAGACTGAATATGGCGGATAATTAGGATTATAATTTGCTGAGTCCAGAACCTCGCGCCTCAAATTCATTTCTTCCAATTTCTTATCCACGATATCCAATTCAAACTTTGATAAATCTGGAACTTCAATCGTTTCATTATGATTGGTAGCCACATCTAAATATTTGAGAGCCCCAAAAACTAATACAACAACTAATACTACTGCCAGTATCAACTGGAGTAAAAAGACTTTACTAAAAATAAATTTGAATACTTTCATGAACTAAATATTTACAAATATAAGTGATGCTCGACCCAGAATAAAATTAACGTGATAGATTCTGCAAAATTATAGTTTTCCCATTTTTTGAAGCACAAAAAGCACTACAATAGGAATAGCTAGTAGAATAACCATCAATAAATGGTCCTGCAAAACCCAAGGAGAAAGCAACAAGGTGATAAAATAACCTCCCATAGCCCCTCCAAAATGAGCGTCATGACCCACGTTATCTCTTCTTGCCTTCATGGCCCAAATAGAGTAAAACAAATAGCCTATCCCAAATACGTAAGCAGGAATAGGAATGATAAAGAACAAGCCTAACATCATGTCTGGCTGCAGTAATATAGCAGCGTATAAAACGCCAACCACTGCTCCACTTGCCCCAACGGCAGTATAATTATACTCGTCTTTATGAAACTGAAGTGATAATAGATTCCCTAAAGCTAAACTCCCAAAATACACCAGTAAAAACCCGCCTGTTCCAACAAAACTGACGACGCTTGAAGCAAAAAAATACAAAGTCAACATATTGACAAAGAGATGAGTTGTATCTACATGAAGAAAAGCAGAACTCAATATCCTTATTTTATCTCCTGCTTTGATAGAAGACACTTCAAATTTGTAGCGATTGAAAAAATCGTAATCGTTGAACCCCTTAAAAGAAATCAACACATTTGCTGCAATAATCCCGATCACTACCAAATCTAGTCCACCCATAATTTTCGAATCTGAAAAGCCAAATATACCTATCTTTGGCGAAATTTTAAGTGATGCAAGCTCTCGTTTTCTATCTAATATATCCTTTCATTCTGGTTATTTCATTGTTGCCATTTCGAGTGCTTTATGTCATTTCTGATATTTGTTATATCCTCATTTATTATGTGTTAGGCTATCGAAAAAAAGTGGTTTTCGACAATCTCAGTCTTGTTTTTCCAGATAAAACAGAAGACGAAAAAAAAGAGATCGCTTCCAAATTTTACAAGCACCTCTGCGATATACTTTTTGAATCTCTAAAATCGATAAGTATTTCAAAAAAAGAGATCAAAAAACGGTTTGTGCCCCTCAACCCAGAACTCATCAATGCTATTGAGGCGGATAATCAAAGTACCATTGTGATGCTAGGTCATTATGCCAGCTGGGAATGGACTTACGTCATACAGTTATTTACCAATGCAAAGGGCTTCGGTATCTATAAACAATTAAAAAACAGGTATTTTGATAAACTGGTCAGAGACATCAGAGCCAAGTTTGGCACCGAGCTTATTCATACCAAAGAAACTGTCCCAAAACTTTTACGATCCCGTGCCAAAGGAGAAATTTCTTTGAGTGGTTTTATCGCCGATCAATCACCAAAAATTCAAAAAAATCAATACTGGTCCCATTTTATGGGACATGAAGTGCCTGTATTTGTAGGCGCAGAAACATTAGCCAAAAAATTGGATTACGCCGTCGCCTACTGTAGAATTGAAAAAGTAAAACGCGGTTACTACACTGCTCAATTTGAAATTATCACCAGGCATCCAAAAGATGTTGAAAACTTTGAGATTACAGAAGATTTCCTAAAACGACTGGAAAGTCAGATTCATAAAGCGCCAGAGTATTACTTATGGACACACAAACGCTGGAAGCACATGAAAAAATAGAACCCTCGAGGTTAATAATTAGTGTTTGTAAATCGCTTCTGATTTTGACTCCCATTAGCGTTCAAACTTATAGACTCTAAGCTTAAACGCTTAAATTAGCTTAAATGTTGAGACCTTGCCAGAAATAAAGATTGGCGCTATGTCATTTTCCTATACTTCCGGTCAACTGAATTCGGATCTTGGATTTTAAATTCGACTGAGCTCCTCTAGTTCAGAGATAAAGCGTTGAGCCAATGCATCTGCCTCCTCTTGACTTTTAGCTTCTGTATAAATTCTTACAATAGGCTCTGTATTTGATTTTCTCAAATGCACCCAATTGCTTTCAAAATCAATTTTCACACCGTCTATGGTTGTAACATCTTCTTCCTTGTATTTTTCCTGTATCTGCTTCAGAAGTAAATCAACGTTTAAATCTGGAGTTAATTCAATTTTTTCTTTAGCCATAAAGTATGAGGTATAGGTCTGTCTTAATTCTGAAACTTTTAGCTGTCTTTCTTCAAGTAAACTCAGAAACAAAGCGACTCCTACAAGACTATCTCTTCCATAGTGCAGCTCTGGATAAATCACTCCTCCATTGCCTTCACCACCTATCACAGCATTTATCTCTTTCATTTTGGCGACGACGTTTACTTCTCCAACCGCGCTAGCGTGATAAACACAGCCGTGCTTTTCTGTTATATCTCTTAAGGCTCGAGAAGAAGATAAATTACTTACAGTTGCCCCTTTTTTACGACTTAATACATAATCTGCAATGCTAACCAAAGTATATTCTTCTCCAAACATATTACCATTTTCATCTACTAATGCTAATCTATCTACATCGGGATCTACTGCAATACCAAAATCTGCCTGTTCATCTATCACTTTCTGAGATAGTTCTGTCAAGTGTTTGGCTAGAGGCTCTGGATTGTGAGGAAAATCCCCGTTGGGTTCACAGTACAATTTAACCACCTCTACTCCGAGCATTTCCAATAGTGGTGGTATGGAAATACCTCCTGTGGAATTGACCGCATCCACAACGACTTTAAAATTAGCTTCTTTTATTTTATCAACTTCAACTAAATTCAGCTTCAAAACTTCCTCGATGTGCAGATCGATGTACGCATTATGGTAGGTGATTTTTCCCAAATCATCAACTTCGGAGAACTCAAAGTCTTCTTTTTCTACGAAATCCAAAATTTGTTGTCCTTCAGCTGCATTCAAAAATTCTCCGTCTTTATTCAACAATTTCAGAGCATTCCATTGTTTTGGATTATGGCTGGCTGTAAGAATAATCCCTCCATCTGCGTGTTCCAAGGTTACCGCCATTTCAACTGTTGGGGTTGTGGAAAGTTCCAGATCTACCACATGAATTCCCATACCCGAAAGTGTTTGCATCACAAGTGACTGAACCATTTTTCCAGATATCCTTGCATCACGACCTACAACTACTTTGTAGTTAGCTTTGTTTCGTTGAGTTTTGATCCATTGGCCGTAAGCTGCAGAAAATTTCACAACGTCCAAAGGTGTAAGGTTGTCTCCAACCTCCCCGCCAATAGTGCCTCGTATACCAGAAATAGATTTAATAAGTGTCATAATTTGAGATTTGGTGAAGTTTTTGGGTGTAAATATACAAGTCCAAAGATTTAACTCATAAATAATTTGCTAAAACTGCTTAATAATATACTTTAGGGCTATGAATTATTTAGCTCACATTTTTCTTTCGGGTAACGATGATTTTCTCAAGCTTGGGAACTTTATGGCTGATGAAATAAAAGGAAAATCTTATCAATCTTATCCTAACGAGATTCAAAGGGGAATTTTACTCCACAGGGCGATAGATGATTTCACAGACCATCATCCTTTGGTGTCTAAAGGGGCGCATCGTTTTTTTAAGGATCTTGGCCACTATAACGGTGTGGTTATAGACATGATTTATGATCATATTTTGGCTAAAAAATGGGACAAGTATTGTGAGATAGAACTATCGGTTTTTGCAGAGGAATTTTATCTGTTATTGGAAACTAATCATCACATTTTACCTAAAAAGATTAGCCGTGTGGTTCCCTACATGATAGAGCACAATTGGCTTCTTAGTTACGCCAACCTGGAAGATTTAAGGAGTATTTTAAAACAGATGAATCAAAAAACTAAACACGACACAAAGCTTCATAAAGGAGTAGAGATTTACTTGGATTATCAAAATGAGTTTGAAGAAGAGTTCACTCGTTTTTTCGAAGACATCAGGAGTTTCTGTCAATCAAAAATTAAAGAATTAAATACTCAATAATGAAGCGTTTTATTAAAACATTAAAACTAATAGGTATCTCAATTCTCAGCTTACTTATCCTTATAACTATAGCTGGTTTTATTATGTCAGAGAAATTGCCAGATGGCAGGCAAGGACCAGAAGCCGATCAACTGGCTCAAGAAATCCTTAAGGAACTCAATTACGAAGCTTTCAAAAATTCAAAACGAATCCAATGGACTTTCGCTGGAATTCATTCTTACGATTGGCATAAAGATGAAAACTACGTCATTGTAAGTTCTGAGGATTATAAAGTAAAGGTAGATTTGAATGATTACAGAAATAGTGAAGTATTATCTTCAGTTGACTTAGATCTGGAACATGAAAAATTAATCAAAACCTGTATCAAAAATTACAACAATGATTCTTTTTGGCTAATAGCACCTTATAAACTGATGGAAGATAACGTGGAAAGAAGACTCGTAGATGATGGAAATGAAAAACATCTTCTTGTCACTTATACCTCAGGTGGCTCAACACCAGGGGATTCTTACCTATGGAAACTGGATGAAAATAAAAGACCCACAGCTTTTAAAATGTGGGTCTCTATTATTCCTGTAGGTGGGCTTGAAGCTAAATGGAAAGATTGGGTCGAAACCCAATCTGGTATGGTATTATCTACAAAGAAAACCGTATTTGGTATTCCAATAAAGATTACGAATTTAGAAATTGAGTATTAAGCAAATGCAATAACAGCAGACATCACTAGCATGAGAAAGGCTGGTAAGGAACGTTTAAGTTCGTCATTCACTTTGATGTGCATAGCAATAGCTCCTATCATCAAAACTCCCATACCTACTGCACCAATAAATTCTAGATTATAGTCTGTTTTGAAAATACTGATGATCAACAAGGCTGCAAAAAGGAGCTTTAAAAAACCTATCACTGGCACAAACCAACTTGGCAATCCATAACTGGCAAACTCTTCATTCATATTACCTGCACCTGCTCCCCTCCATTCCGTTTTCTTATTAAACCTTAATAGCCAAACGTTTAGAATTCCTAAGGCGATGATAACTTTGAATATTATTATTAAAGTACTCATAACTGATTGTTTTTGTTTAAATATCTTAAAAATAATCAAAGTTGAAGCTACTCTAACATAATTTTAATGAGAAAACTTACATATTAATTCAATTCTCCCAAAAGATCTCCAAAACCTTCAGATATAGTATTCATATCTATTTGCTGTGCCGACTGAGTTATTTGAAAAATATCATTTACATTAACCTCGCTTCCTCTCATTCTCAATAAGAGCATACCCATTTCAGCATCATAACCAAAGAAAATTAGTTCATCGATTTTATCTTCAGTACCTGCATAAAGGAATTTTGCTTCTCTATCTCCTCCATTATAATTCACTAAGGATTCATACTCATCTGTGTTAAGAATAGTTCTCAACTTTTCGCGTTCTCCCTCAAGACTGGTCCCTCCTTTTTTCTTAGTAAGAGCAAGAAGGTTGATTTTTTCAATCTTTTGAAGACTGCTTTTTCCTTTTAAAGATAAACTATCCATGTTTTGAAATAGCAAACTAGTTGGTACACTTGCCGATATAAATTCGATTGAATTTTCTTTCTCCACAAGATATTCTTGCAGGCTGGGTTCATTATTACAGGATATTAGTGCAATACCACTTGCTAATAAAAAAATAAGCTTTTTCATCATTATTGATTTTTGAGGTTTTCCAAAGATTCGCCTCCCGGGATGTTCATTTGACTTGTGATTTTTGAAATGTTTCTCAAATCAATATTACCGTTGATAACCATCAATACAGATTGCGTATCATTCTTTTCAGATGAATTGATAAACATCAAAAGTTGATTCACGAAATCGTCTGATTTTCCAGGCTTTATGAAAAAATTTACGTTTTTACCATCACTTTTCACCCGCATCAACTCTACTAAATTGTTTTTTGATTTTAACGCATTAAAATCGGATTGCAATTGTTTTCCATATTCTAGACTTTCAGTGGTATATATCTTGATATCGTCAAGGTTTTCAACGATGTCGAGATATATTTTCACATCTTCGTCATCTGTATCCAAATCGAGTTTACTCATCAATTTGAACATGCTTTTACTGATAACGAAAGCATTGATTTCTCTCACTTTATCATATTTACTAAAATCCTGAGCTACAGCTGTTGTGCTCATAAAACCGATAGCCACTATAAGGCCCATTAATTTAATTCGTTTCATAGCTTTATTTTATTATTTTGTTTTTTTGTTCGCTGAATACTTCTACATATTCCAATTTCTCTAGACCCTTATTCATGTTTATCGACAAAAGATTAAGAGCATTCTGTGTTTTTTCAAAAGCAACTCTTGCCTTCTCAAGTTCTTGTTGATGGGCCTGGTAATTATAAAACCAAAGCGCTCCAACGATGATGCATATACTTGCTGCAATATTGATCCAGGAATAAGCCTTAAAGGTCTTTGGTGTCTTTACCTCACCATTATAATTTGCTTTGGATTCCACTTCAAAGCTTTTAAACATAAAAGCATAGATATCAAATTCACTATCATAATTGCCAGAAGAGAAATAAGCTCTCAACTCCTGCTCCTGCTCCAAGGTAGTTTCTCCATCTTCATATAAAGTTAAGAGCTTCCTGATGTAGTTGTTATCGAATTCCATAGTCTGCTGTTTTTTTTAATTCACTAATTATTTTTTTCCTAGCTCTAGAAAGAGCAACTCTTACCGATGTTGAGTTCATATCCATTATTTCTTCGATTTCCTTATTTGTAAATTGTTCAACATCCCTCAATTGTATCACCGCTCTTTGCTGCTCGGGCAAGTCATTAATAAATTTGCTTACCAAACTCACCTCATCCCTGGCTTCTATCTGAGCGGATAGAGAAGAACTTTCTCCTGAAAAATTACTATGAACCAGCTCTAGAGTTTTACTGTGTTTATTTTTCAACACATCATAACACAAATTCTTGGTGGTTGTCATCACATAAGCTTCTACATTCTTTACCGTGCTGAGTTGCTTCCTCAATCGCCATAGTTTTAATAAAACGTCTTGGGTAGCATCCTGGGCTGCTGCTTCTGAAGCCAAAAGACGACGGGAAAACCTAAAGATTCTATCTTGTAGAGGTAGTACTTGTCGTGTATAAAGTTCAGAAGCCATAACACAATCTGTTTTTAGGAAGACGACACAACAAAGGATTTGTTACATCTTCTCAATACTGTCGTAAATTTGATTATTTTTATCTAAATTATTTATTGACAATGAAAGTATTCAAATTCCTAATTACCTCCGCGTTATCGCTTCTGATTTTGTCTTCATGTCAGGAGGATAGAGACGACAACATAACAAACATAAATGAACTCGCTAATCAAGAAAATATTAAAGATTACATCTGGAAGGCCATGAATATCTTTTATGTTTACAAGAGTGACGCTGAAGATCTTGCGAATGACAGGTTTGAAAATACTCAGGATTACAGAGAATTCCTTAATAGCATTGATTCTCCTCCAGATTTTTTCTTTTCCCTTTTAGCGGAGCAGGATCGATTTAGTTTTATCGTTCCCGATTTCGTGAGGCTCGAATTGAATCAAGCTGGTATCTCTTTATCCAACGGAATGGCCTTTGGTTTAGTTCAGTTCAGGGGAACACAAACTGTTTTTGGATTTGTGAGGTATGTTGTACCTGGCTCACCTGCAGATACAGCAGGAATTGAGCGCGGGGATATCTTCAACAGAATTGATGGGAATGAGTTTACACCAGATACTAATTTTGATCAACTTCTAGCACCTAACACTTACAGCATTGGCTTAGCAAATCTTGAAAATGGAAATTTAACTTCTATTGACGAAGAGATTAGTCTTAATAAAATTGAACTCACTGAAAATCCGATTCACAAACATAGCGTGATTGACGTAGATGGACAGAAAGTTGGTTACTTAATGTATAATAATTTTAGAACACCTTTTAATTCTGAACTCAACTCTGTCTTTGCAGATTTTGCTTCCGAAGGTATCTCTGACTTGGTTTTGGACCTGAGATATAATTCTGGAGGGAGTATAGAAACCTGTAAAGATTTATCGAGCATGATCACTGGGCAGTTTAATGGTCAGGTCTTTGCTCAACAATTCTTTAATGACAATTTTGAAACCGAGAATTTAAATTTTGACAACGAAATTTCTTCAGGTGAACCTATCAATAGTCTGAATTTAAATCGACTCTATGTTCTCACTTCTGGTTCATCTGCTTCAGCCAGCGAACTCCTTATCAATGCATTAAATCCTTACATAGATGTGATACAGATTGGAGACTTTACCGAAGGAAAGTTTGAGGGCTCTGCAACTCTTTACGATTCAGAAGATTATACACGTAGAGGTGTTAATTTGAATCATACCTATGCTATTCAACCTTTGATTTTGAGAACGGCAAATAAGGATGGTTTCACAGATTTTTTTGAAGGACTCGAACCAGACATTAGACAGCAAGAAAGTTTTGAAAATTTAGGAATCCTTGGTGATCCCGATGAAACACTCTTAAATCTAGCTTTACAACAAATAAGTCCCGGGTTTGCTCCGTCATCATCTTCGGAATTAAAGTCTGTAAAACCAGCAGAAATTTTAGGAGAAAATCAAATGGATTCTCCGGTATATCAACGTATGTATGTAGATCCAAATACGATTTCGTTTTGATTTCCCAAGAATTGATAAACTTCCAACATCTGGAGGATAAGGCAGGGCTTTTATTAGAACATCTAAAGCTCAGACAAAGTTTTAGAACTCTACTTTCTGATGTATCACACGACCTGGCATCCCCTCTTGGATATTTGAAATTTTCAACAGAAATTTTGCTCACTCAATTAGGAAAAAAAGCATCAGAGGATTTGACAGAAACAGCAAGAGTCATTTCCTCTTCAACTTCAAAATTGAGTGAAGAAGCCAATCAACTTGTTGAAAATGGAAAATTGAATTTAAATCCTTCAAAGACACAAATTCTACTGGTTGATTTAGTAGAGTCAAGTATAAACTTATCTGGAATCAAACCTGATATAAAGCTGATCAAGGGCAATAGTGATATTAAACTACAGAATGAGGAAGCTGAACTTTATACATACATCCTATGTTCAATATTAAATACACTTACCAAATTAGAACTTGAATTAAAATCAATTAAAGCTGAAAAATGTAAGGATGATTTTAATTTAAAATTGCAACTTTCTGAAAATTCTAAAGAACTGGACAGGCTAAAGAAAGAAGTCAAAAGGCTTAATAACAAGCTTATATTTACTTCAGTAATGGATTATTTAGGGGCTAATATTGTTTTTTCAAAAGAAAATGACAATAGCATTGAGGTTAACCTCATTTTTTCTAACTAGCAGAAATCTTATAATCCGTTCTATACGCATCCACAAGACCAATATTGCTATTGATATTTAGTTTCTGCATAATTCTCTTTTTGTAAGTACTTACAGTAGATTTCTGCAAGTTAAGTTCATCAGAAATATCAATATTGGTTTTACCATCCGCTAATAGTGATAAGATTTGAAACTCTCTATGTGAGAGGATATTTGATAAAGAAAGATCCTTATCGCATTTATTATTGAAGATATCATCTTCAATATTTTCATCAATGAAGCGCTTGTCATTCTCAAGAACCTTAATTGCTAAAGCAATTTTCTGCAAAGGTTGAGATTTACTCAAATATCCGTCAGCTCCGTTTCTGATGAAATTCACCGCATATTGAGTTTCTTCGTGAGCAGAATACATTAAAACTTTTGTTTCAGGATAATTAGCTTTAATGTCTTTTACTATATCAACCGTATTACCGCCAGGCATCTTAATATCCAAAATAACAAGATCAACGTTTTTATGAGCCAAAAGTTGATTCCGCAGCTCATTGGTTGACGATACTTTGATGATTTCTGGAGTAAGTATATTTTGGCGTAAAATAGCTTCTACCCCATGCTTAACCACATCATGATCATCTGCAAGTATAACTTTTATAATCTTTTTCAAAATGTAGACAGGTTTAATATTATACTAAAATAGTGAAAGTAGTTTTAATACTACAAATTTATTTAATAATACTTACGAAAATAGTTTAGAGAAGGTTCATCGTTAAACTTAATATCACCTAGAGATGTCAATTCTGATTTTAATCTTAAATTTGCAATCGAAAAAAAAGACCTATGAAATTAACTGCATTAAATCATATTCACCATCAACTAGGGGCTAAAATGGTTCCTTTTGCAGGCTACGAAATGCCTGTGTCTTATAAAGGAGTTAACGAAGAACACGAGACCGTTCGTGAACATCTTGGCGTATTTGACGTATCACACATGGGTGAATTTTTTGTTGAAGGAAAAGAGGCTTTGCAACTGATACAAAAAGTAACTACGAATGATGCTTCAAAACTTGTAAACGGTCAGGCTCAATACACCTGTATGCCCAATGATACTGGAGGGATTGTTGATGATTTGATCATTTATAAATTTAATGATGAGAAATTTATGATGGTAGTGAATGCATCCAACATAGAAAAAGACTGGGATTGGATTCATTTTCATAATACTTTTGATGCTAAGCTTTCAGATCTATCTCAAGATTACTCACTATTAGCTATACAAGGACCTAAAGCCGTGGAAGCTATGCAAAGCATCTCACCGCTTGATTTGTCAGCAATAAAATTCTATCATTTTGAAGTTGGAGAATTTGCAGGGGCACAGGATGTAATTATCTCTGCAACTGGATATACTGGTAGTGGAGGCTTTGAGGTTTATTTCAAAAATAAAGATGCTGTGCAGATTTGGACAGCTGTACTCGAAGCAGGGAAAGAATTTGGCATTCAACCTATTGGACTTGCAGCTCGAGATACCTTGAGATTAGAAATGGGCATGTGTCTTTATGGTAACGATATTGATGAAACAACTTCACCTATTGAAGCTAAACTCGGTTGGATTACAAAATTTACAAAGGATTTCATCAACGCTGAAGCTTTGAAAAAAGAAAAAGAAAACGGTCCAGAAAGAAAACTAGTTGCCTTTGAAGTTATAGAAAAAGGCATACCAAGACATGACTATGAACTATTAAATCTTAACGGTGAGCCCATTGGCCACGTTACCTCAGGAACCATGTCTCCAAGTCTCAAAAAAGCGATTGGTATGGGGTATGTGAAAACTCCGTACGCTAAGTTTGGAACTGAGGTTTTGATACAGATCAGAAAAAAACAAATAAAGGCTGTTATTGTAAAACCTCCATTTTACAAAGCTTAAGCATATAATAAGCTATAGAGTTGAGCCGTTTCTAATATAGAAATGGCTCAATTCATTTAAACGAAAGGAATATCTTAAGTCATTACATGTAAAAACTCTTAAAATTACATCATAACTCAGATGCAAGGCAATATAGATTATTTAATAAAAAGAGTCGATTCGAATTAATAACCTAATGGATTGCAGATCAACAATAGAAAAACATAAATTATTAAACACACCAAAAAAATATTGATTCTTGGCGCCAGCGGCTTTTTAGGGAACGTACTCTACAAAGAATTATCTCCCTATTACGATGTCTATGGCACTTATTCCAGTGACAATATCCTGTTGGAAGAAAATAAGCGGATGTTTCAATGGGATGCAGAAACGGAACCCATAAGCCTTTTGCTAGATGAATTGGCTCCAGATCTCATTATTTCTGCCATAAGGGGAGACTTTACAGCACAGACCCACATTCATTTTGAAATCATTGCCTACCTGATTAAATTTCAAAAGAAATTGATTTTCATTTCATCAGCAAACGTTTTTGACGTGTTCACCAATTATCCGTCTTATGAATATGACAAGACACTCTCTGAAAGTGTTTATGGCAGATTCAAAATCAAAATTGAAAATGCCTTACTTAGACTACCTAATCATCTTTACAATATTGTAAGGCTTCCTATGATTTATGGGCACAATTCCCCTAGGGTTAAGGAATTAAAACTCATGCATGAATTGAAAGAACCGATTGAGGTATTTCCGAATGTGGTGATAAATGCCACGACTCATGATAAGTTTGCCCAGCAAATTCATTACATCATAAATAGAGAATTACAAGGCGTTTACCACTTAGGTAGTAAAGATTTAATTCATCACAAAGAACTGGTTTACGACATCTTGGAAGGACTCCAACTTAAAGAACCCGTTTTTAAAAATGTTTATAATTCTAACGAAGACCGCTATATTGCCGTGATTCCTAAAGAAAACATTCTGCCCAAAAACCTCCACATCAGCATCGACGAAGTTATACAAAACTCTGTGAAACTTTCTTAATCCTCATGACATTCTTACTCCAAAATTGTAAATTGTGACTAAAATATATTTTATGAAACCCTTACAAGATAAAGAAATAGAAGCACGGCTAGAAAAATTTGAAGGATGGACATTCAACGATAATGCCATTCATACCAAATTAGAATTTGAAAACTTTAAAGAAGCTTTTGCAGCAATGACGAGAATTGCCTTTGAAGCAGAAGCACTACAACACCACCCTAACTGGTTTAATGTGTACAACAACCTAGAAATTTCCTTATCTACTCATGATGCTAACGGAGTGACTGATAAAGACTTTGAATTAGCTGAACGGATTGAAGAAATTATTTCAGCTTGATATTTTAACAAAAGTTGAGTTAATTTATCTAAAAGGTAAACACTTTAAGGTGCTATAGTTTTATATTTGTTCAAAATTAAAAACTTGAATATGATTGATGCTTTAGAGTGGAGGTATGCTACTAAGAAATTTGATGATTCCAAAACTATAGATTCTTCTACCATTGAGCTTTTGAAAAAAGGATTTAATTTGACTCCTACCTCTTATGGATTACAGCCTTTAAGACTGGTTATCATAAAAGATCAAAAGCTGAAGGATAAGTTGTTTGAGCATAGCTATAATCAAATTCAGGTAAAAACTGCTTCCCACGTTTTAGTGATTTGTATTGAAAGATTTTGGTAAGAAAAGTGAGCAAAATATTAAAGAATGGGCTATCAATCAGGCCTATTTAGCGCTAGGAAATCTATTGACCATTTGTGCCGCAGAAAAGATCGATGCCTGCCCAATGGAAGGTTTCGAAAGCAAAGCTTACGATGATGTTTTAAATCTTAAAGAAAAAGGCATTTCGTCTGCATTAGTACTTCCCATAGGCTACAGAGCAGAAGATGATAAGTTTGCCGATTTTAAAAAAGTAAGGCGGCCTCAGGAAGAAACGATTATTGAATTTTAGATGTTAGATTAAAGTGGTTAGAGGTTAGATATTTGACACTAAACTTAAATTTTGAGTATAAAGTTTCTAAATTTTGAATTATTAATTTCTAATTCTTGATTGCTCATCTCTTGGCTTAGGCTCTATTCATCTTGTTTAATGATTCAAAAGGTTTTAGTTGTTGATTCACGAACCACTAGGAAAGAATAACGATTACATAGAATATAAGATTAAAACATAGACGATTAGTATTTTTTATCTACAGTCTTGTTTCTAATCGTCTTGTTTCTTGACTCTAAAAGATTTTGTTCTATGTTCTTTTCACTTGTAATCTATTTTAACGTGTAATCGTGACTCTATTATTCCTTCATCTTGAGTCTATGAGCCAATTAGTCCTTCATCTTGAATCTAATAGTCTTGCATCTTGAGTCTAATAAGAAAAATTCTTAATTCTTAATTCAACATTACTCTTTCCCCTCTACAAAATCCTCTAAATAAGCATATCGTGGTGTGAGTTGACCATCCTTTGTCATTCGGGCACGTTCCAAGATTCCATCTAAATCTCCATTGAAAAATGCGGGAATCACATGTTCAGCAAACATATCTCCAAAACCTTCACTAGCATCTTTTGGTAATTCACAAGGCAAATTATCTACAGCCATAACGGTTATTGCTCCAGGAGCATCAAAAGCAACTTCGGACTCGGTTTTAGGATCATAGCCATAAAACGGGTCGGCAATGGTAGAAGGTCTAATAGTAGACGCAACTGGTCCATCTATATCACAACTGATATCGGCAATCAAATTGATCTTGAAGTCTGGGCGTTTGGCATCTTCTCTGGTAAATAAATAAGGGGCATTATCTCCATAAAAATGACCAGCGATAAAATAATCGGTGACTTTCGCAAATCGCATAAAATTCGATTCGTATGGGGTTGGATCTAAAAAGAATTCTGATATTTTTCCAGGTTTGCCATCCTTCCTTTTATTGTAATCCATAACATCAATTACTGCATAAACAGGTTCTTGAAAGGTATGGGCTAAGTACTCCTCTACTCCAACCTGCTTGATATTGAGATGGTCTAGAATTTCCTTGGCTCCTTTAGCTACTTTACCAAGTCCTGACAAACAAATTTTGAGATTAGGTAGCTTGATTTGGTTGAGTTCTCGTTTTAAAGCATCAAGATCTGCAAGGTCTTCCACTTTAGGCAAATCAAAGAGCTGATCTCTTTGTCCCAAAGCTCTAAAACCGTTATAAGCCCCTACCAATCCAGCATATCTGCCAAAGCCAATGAGTCGATTACCACTGGCAGCGGTGATCACTTCATGGTCATAAAGCTGGATATTTTTATCTAAAATCGCTTTGAGTAAGTCTCTGTTATAAGGCTGCTTTTTGATGGTATGAGAAAAGAAAAAATAGGATCTGTTAGGAATCAAAAAATCAACGGGGACTTCTTTTACACCAAGCAAGACATCACAACTTGACAAGTCACTTTCTAATTCTATGCCCTGCTGAGTATAAGCTTCATCTGAAAATATACGGATATCTGAAGGTTCGACACTTATTTGCAAATCCTTAAATTGCATTTGGACTTCTTTGGCTTTTAGAGGTGAGAATACAACCCGACGGTCTGGTGGTGTTTTGCGTTCTTGGATAAGACCTATTTTCATTTGCTTATTTTAAGAGGATTTTGACTTCAAAGATAGGATTAATATCTATTTTTGCATTCTAGTTTTTAGTACAGAATGATAGGTTTGATCGAAGACATCAAATTTTCGGGACACCTGCGTTAGGGATATAAGTTGCATCCTCCCCAACACTTTGAGGAGATATAAAAGATAGCCTGCTTTTGTCGGCAGACAGGCCCGACGCTTATAGCTGCGAGAGCGACTATAAGCGGAACGCCAAGAAAAAGTTCATTGACGTGATAGTAAATTTTGCTTCACTCATTTTTAAAATGGGGTCGATTTGGTTTTGACAGCAAGACCAATTGAATGGTAAGCACGCCGAGCGCTGGGATATAGCTCGTAAATCTCATATTTCACACTTTTTTAAACGGCGA
>CAZOAD010000044.1:0-23007 GCA_964577705.1 uncultured Mesohalobacter sp. | reverse complement strand
CACCTAAACCAGAAACATTAGGGTCTGCAGCACAATAAACGCCATCCTTTTCAAATTTATCATACCAATTGTTAGCAATAATACCGTGGTTCATAGGGCTGGTTCCTGTAAATATGGAGGCGTGCCCAGGCCCTGTGTATGTAGGAACGTAATTAAAATGAAAGTTTTTCATTTCAAAACCTTCTCTTTGTAAGCGCTTAAACCCATCTTTAGAATAGTGCTTTTCGAACTTGGTTAAGTAATCGTATCGCATTTGATCTACCACGATACCTACTACAAGCTTGGTTGACTTATTATTTTCCTGAGCAAACACTTGAGTTTGTACCAGTAAAAGAAATAATACAGCAATTTTAAATTTCATAAGAATTGATATTTTTTACAAAGATAAGGAGTTAAGTTAGTTTCAAGTTTATGCTTCGGTTAAATCATATCTTCAAGTTTTTATTCTATTTTTATCAAAATTATAAAAGGCTTCCCTTAGATGCTATCAAATTATATTACAAGTATTGGTCAGTATTTTATCATGATTTTTGAGACTTTCAAAAGAATGACCAAGACTTCTGAACTCAAGCGACTTATCCTTCAGGAACTAGATGATCTTATTGTCAAGTCTTTGGGTATTGTCGTCTTTATCTCTTTCTTTATAGGAGCGGTAATCGCTATTCAAACCGCCCTTAATTTCTCAAATCCCTTTGTTCCAAAATCACTTATAGGTTTTGCAGCAAGACAATCTATCATTCTGGAGTTTGCACCCACATTTGTAGCTATCATTATGGCCGGTAAAGTGGGATCATACATCACCTCAAGTATAGGAACAATGAGAGTTTCTGAGCAGATAGACGCCCTGGAAGTGATGGGCATCAACTCTCTAAACTACCTCATCTTCCCAAAAATTGTTGCTATGTGTATGTTTCCTTTTGTAATTGCCATTTCTATGTTTGTGGGCATCATTGGGGCCTATGTTGCAGGAGTGTATGGTGGATTTTTAAGCTCAGAGGCGTTTTTAACTGGTCTTCAGGAAGATTTTATTCCTTTTCAAGTGTTTTACGCCTTCTTGAAAAGTTTTATTTTTGCTTTTATTTTAGCAACAGTACCTTCATTTCACGGCTATTATATGAAAGGTGGATCTTTGGAGGTTGGACAGGCTGCCACCACTTCTTTTGTATGGACCAGTGTCATCATTATATTTATGAATTATTTCATCACCCAACTATTACTAAGTTAATATGATAAAAGTAAAAGATTTACGTAAATCGTTTGACGACTTAGAAGTATTAAAAGGGGTCAATACTCAATTTGAAAAAGGAAAGACCAATTTGATTATCGGACAATCTGGCTCAGGAAAAACTGTTTTTTTAAAATGCCTACTCGGTCTATTCACTCCAGATTCTGGAACGATTGAATACAATGAAAAAGTCTACGAAAACTTTTCAAAAGATGAGAAAAGAGAATTGAGCACTCAGATGGGAATGGTGTTTCAGGGAGGTGCCCTTTTTGATTCTATGACCGTAGAAGAAAATGTGATGTTCCCTCTGAAAATGCTCACTAAGATGAGCCTGAAAGACATGAAAATGAGAGTAGAAGAAGTTCTCGATCGGGTGAATCTGATAGAGACAGAAAAAAAATTCCCTTCTGAAATAAGTGGAGGAATGCAAAAGCGAGTATCTATAGCCAGGGCGATTGTAAACAAACCCAGATATTTATTTTGTGACGAACCTAACTCAGGCCTGGATCCTCGTACGGCTTCAGTCATCGACAACCTGATTCAGGAAATTACTCATGAAAATGATATCACCACAGTGATCAACACTCATGACATGAATTCTGTATTCGAAATTGGAGAAAAAATTGTCTATTTGGAAAATGGAGTGAAAGCCTGGGAGGGTAACAAAGACAACATATACAAAACAGACAACAAGAAACTTACTGATTTTGTTTACGCTTCCAACTTATTTCAAAAAGTAAGAATTGCTCAACGGGAAGGTCTTTAGTTGATAGACTGAACAGATATATTATCAAGGTTCAGTTTATAGGATAACCAGCCTTCTAGTTTTTTCAACTTCGCATTTTTATCTTCTGAACTTATTTCTGGTTTCCATTTGACGCTAAAAGTTGGTATAGTATCCATATTTTCGAAGTTCGATTTGATGACATCTGCAAAACTCACCTCTGCTACATTTTCATAATTCAGCTGAATCTCTTTAGCTAATTTATCAAACTTTACTATTCGATTGCTTTTCTGCATGTTACGGAGTTCATAACGGAGGTCTTCTATCTCAGCTTTGGATTTTGCAAGATCTAAAGAATCGCGTTTTTTCAACTCCACCATATATTTCAATTGATCGAAGTTTTCAGAATTCTCATTTTGAAGAACTTTCAACTCCGTATCCTCCAAATAGGTATAGTTTTTCATTTTATCCTTCCAGAGCGTAATGACCTCCTTAGGTATTTCTTTACCTAAAAAAGAAGCCTCTATTGTTGGAGATATACCAGAGTTATAGGAAATCACAGTTGAATTTTTCTGAAGGAAAGACTGTTTGTAATTCAGTAATTCTTCTTGTACAAACCTGTTTGCGTCATTTGTAAAATAGGATTCCTTTAAAAGGTTATAAAATAAATAAACACTTGGAATCATAACGATGATTGCTATTGACGAGGCTATTTGAGCAATTCGTTTACGACGTAGGGAGTTGGCATATTTAACCAATGGAAAACGCAAGAATTTTGAGACTACAAAAGTTGAAAGAGCTATAAAGATGGTATTGATGGTGAACAAATACATAGCACCTCCAAAAATGCTCATGTCCCAGACGGCTAATCCGTATCCCGCCGTACAAAGAGGAGGCATCAAGGCTGTAGCAATAGCAACACCCGAAATTACGGTAATAATCGTTCCTTTTTTAGCTTTCGCAATGATAAGAGCTAAACCACCAAAAATAGCTACCAAAACGTCTAGAATCGTAGGATAAGTTCGAGCTTCCAGTTCTGGTGTGAGTTGTGTAAGGGGTGATAATTGAAAATATAAAAATGCTGTCACTAAACTCAGACCAACCATAACCCCAAGATTGATAAGTGATCTTCTGAGCGTATCCACATCATTGATGGCTACGGAAAAACCTAGTCCCACAATTGGACCCATAAGTGGAGAGATAAGCATCGCACCTATCACCACTGCGGTGCTACTTACATTCAGTCCTATAGAAGCAACAATAATGGAAAAGATCAAAATCCAGGCATTGTGACCTTTAAACGGGATATCCTTGAGGATAGCTTCCGTTGTAGCCTCCCGATCGGTATCATGCGCAATATCTAAAAGCTCATATAAAAAGTGCTTTATGCTCCCAAAAGATTCTTTCAGGCTGCTCTTTACCTTTTCAGACGACTCAGGATTAGAGTCATCTCCAGTTGGATTCGTTGTATTTTCAGTCATAAGTTAGCCGTAATGTTTACCAAACTTTTCCATAACTAAGTTACGTATTGTTTTAATCTCTTGTTCATCTTTTTTAGGGAGAATGACAAGACTTTCTTCGTTTTCAACCACGATAAAATCGTTCAGCCCCTTTATGACAGCAATTTTATTTTTTGAGGTTCTTAAGATGGTGTTGGTCGTATCAATAAAAATAGATTGGGCGTTTACACTCACATTTTCATTTTCATCCTTGGGCAATTGCGTGTGTAAAGAACCCCAGGTTCCTAGATCACTCCAGTCAAAACTAGCTTCAATCACACCCACCTGCTTTGCCTTTTCCAAAATACCATAGTCGATAGATATGTTATCAAAGTTTGGATAATGCTCTTTCAGAAATAATTCTTCTTCACTCGTATTCAATTTGGACCAAGACTTTTCAAATACTGAAAACATATCTGGAAGGTAAAGTTGAAATTGATCTATGATAAATGAAGATTTCCATATAAATATTCCTGCATTCCATAAGTAATTTCCAGCCTTGAGGAAAGATTGGGCCGTAGGATAATCGGGTTTTTCTGTAAAGGTTTCGACTACCTTAGCCACTCCAGTATCTTCTTTTTTATACTTTATATAACCATACCCAGTATTTGGAAACGTTGGTTTAACTCCTAAAGTCATTAGGGTGTCCTTTTGCGAACACACTTCAAAAGCCTTAAGAACATCTTCTACAAAAGCATCTTCATCCTCAATCCAGTGGTCACTTGGCGCCACAATCATTCTTGCTCTAGGGTTTTCTTTATTGATTTTGAGTGCCGAGAGTAAAATACAGGGAGCTGTGTTTCTCATAGCCGGTTCTGCTACCACCTGTTCGGCTTTGATCCCTGGAAGCTGCTGATTGACTAAATCGACATATTCTGTATTTGTAAGAATAAGTATTTGATGCGTTGGAACTATTTTGGATAATCTATCAAAAGTCTGTTGAAGAAGCGACTTGCCTGTCCCTAAAACATCATGGAACTGTTTTGGGTAAGCCAATTTACTCACCGGCCAAAACCTTGAACCTACTCCTCCAGCCATAATGACTGCGTAATTATCCTTTCTACTCATATCAATCATTTTAAAAGATCTACCTCAGCATTGGGCTGAAACACATAAATTTTGCCTGTACTCATTTCCTGGCATTCGTATCGCTTACGAATTCTTCTGCCCTTTTTGAATTTCCGCCCATTAGGTATTTGAAAAATACTTCCAAAAGGAATTTCAAATATAAAATTTTTCTCATTAGGCAGGTCATATTGCTTCAGGGCTACAGCTAGTCTGGCATCAGTATCACTGCTTGCTGTTGGATTTTTGAAGTGCCTGGCCAATTCTGGCAAGAGGTCATTGGGAAAAATTTCAGGGTTCAAAAATGGCAGCATCAATTTTTGAAACGTGTGTTTCCACTCTACTCCATGAGGCAGAATTGAAAATCCATATGTTTTAAAAGCCAATAGATGCGCAACCTCGTGAACCGTTGTCACTAAAAATCGGTATTTGTTTAAATTGGAATTAACAGTGATTTGATGGAAACCATCGGGTTTCAATTTATAATCACCGTGCTTGCTTTGTCTTTGGCTAACGATCTTCAACTGTATTTGATAAGCCTTAATCATTCCCATAACAGGAACAACGGCTCGTTCTGGCAAATATTTAAGAAGTGTCTCTTTCATCCAAAAAATTACGGCGTGGAGCTAGATACCTGTAACAGCTTTCCATTATAAAACCGTTGACCGGTTTCGGAAAATTCTTTAATGTATTCTGCCATTTCTAAAGCAGAATTTGGAGCTTCCAGTCCAGGAAAAGCTTCTTCAAGCATTTCAGTTTGAACAGCACCTAAGGCTAGTACATTAAAGGACGGACCGTTTTCCTTATATTCTTCAGCAAGTAATTCGGTGAGTGTAATCACTGCCGCCTTGCTTGAGCTATAAGCAGCAAGTCCTGGAAACTTCATACTTCCCTGCACACCACCCATACTGCTGATAGTAACCACATGTGTTGAATTGTTCATTAACGGGAGTAACTGATGTGTCAAATCAAAAACAGAGAATACATTAGTCTCATAGACGCTTTTCACATCTTCGAGCCGGGTATCTTCAAAATTTTGCTTCAGGAATTGACCAGCATTGTTGATTAAAATATCAACAGACTTTACTTGAGCTTCAATTTTCTTGGTTACGGCTGAAATGGTATTAGAATCATTCAGGTCACAGGCATAAGCAACTACATTTTCTAAATGTAAATCCTTTACTGGCTTATCATTTCTCGATAAAGCAAATACAGTATGCCCTTCCCCTGCAAAAAGTTTTACTAGTTCATAGCCTATCCCACGGCTTGTTCCTGTGATGACAATTGTTTTTGGCATTAATTTAAATTTACTGTGGTTTCTGTTGAATTGACCAACTGCAAAACACCAGGTTTTAAGTCGTCAACCAATTTCACATAAGCTTCTACATCCAGTTCCTCAAACTCATCATTCACATGATGGTAATACTCGTAATTGGTAAAATCGAACGTACAAATGGTATGAGAAGGCACCTTAAAAACCTCGAAAAATGGATAATTATCACTTCTTTTGAATAGACCGTATTCCGAAGCTTTTGGCAGAAAGCCTACGAACTGTTCTTTATAAGAACGGTTAAAGACTTCTGCAAAATTGGACATTTCATAACCTGTAGCATACACGCGATAGTCTTTACCTAGCATTTGCACCCCAAGCATTTCGATATTAAACACCATATAGGGTTCAACCTGCATATCTTTCATTTTATTCGCCAGGTGTCTTGATCCTACCAGACCTTTTTCTTCTGCAGAAAATAAAGCAAAGATGACATCTCTTTTTAAATCCTTATCCGATAGAAATTTAGCCAGTTCTAAAACTGCAACGGTTCCTGATGCATTATCATTTGCTCCATTAGCAATACTATCACCATCAACGGCTTTGATATGACCTATATGGTCAAAATGGGCCCCAATAATAAGTGGCTTTAACTCAGATTCCTCTTTTGACTTCAAAACGCCAACGACATTATAACCGTCTAATTCTTTTAATTTAAAGGAATCCCTGTAAGTCTCAAAGTAAGGTTTTACATCAAAAGCTTTAAGAGCTTTTTCAATATAAACAGCGGATTTCTCAATCCCTTCAGACCCCGTATCTCTTCCCATCAGTTCATCTGAAGTTAAGTATTTCAGAGCTGATTCTGCAGAGTAGTTAAGTTCTGATATTTCTTTTTTTACATCTTGAGCTTTAGTATGACAAGAGAAGGCTAAAAGTGAACCTATGCAAAGGGTTACAATAATTTTTTTCATAAAGTGAATATATAAAAAACTGCCTTTATAGACATCTTAATCGTCTAAAAAGGCAGTTGAAACTTTCAATATAATTTAGTCTAGGCCAGCATAGTCACTGGGTTTTCCAAATAGGTTTTCAGTGTTTGGAGGAATTTAGCTCCCGTCGCGCCATCTACTGTTCTATGGTCGCAAGCTAAAGTGAGTGTCATTGTATGACCAACCACTATTTCTCCATTTTTCACTACTGGTTTTTCAACAATAGTCCCAACTGAAAGTATAGCTGAGTTGGGTTGATTTATAATACTCGTAAATTCTGTAATTCCAAACATTCCCAGATTGGAAACTGTGAATGTACTGCCTTCCATTTCGCTGGGTTGCAGCTTCTTGTTTTTAGCCTTTCCAGCTAAACTTTTTACGTTATTACCTATTTGAGTTAAGCTTTGCTGATCTGCAAATTCCAGTACAGGAACCAAAAGACCTTCTTCAACGGCTACAGCTACACCTACGTGAATATGTTTAGCGATTCTAGTAGCATCACCATCCCAGGAAGAATTCACTTGGGGATGTTTTCTCAAGGCCATAGCAGAGGCTTTAATCACAAGATCATTGAAAGAAACTTTCACATCTGGCATCTCATTGATGTGTGATCTGGAAGACATAGCGTTTTCCATGTCTACTTCAATATTGAGATAGTAATGTGGTGCAGAATTTTTGGATTCTAATAGACGCTTAGCAATTGTTTTTCTCATTTGAGAATTCTTAACGTCTTCAAAGGATTCTTCGCCTGCTGGAGTATACACCTCAACTGGAGCAGATTCTTCTTTTTTAGGCGCTTCAGGTTTTGCTTCTGAAGTTTCTTTTTGAGCAGGTTGTTCGGAGGGCTTATAATCTTCAACATCTTTTTTGACGATGCGACCATTATCACCAGAACCACTTACTTTTCTTAAGTCTATACCTTTATCTTCTGCTATTTTTTTAGCTAATGGTGACGCGAGAATTCTTCCAGCTTCATCCGTATTATCTGCATCTTCATCGCCAGACAGATCGATTGACTCAGCTTGAGAAGAGGTGTCTTTAGATTCAGGTTTGCTAGAGGTTTTATCTTTAGTCTCTTTTTTGGATTCTGATGAAGACTTATCACCAGATTTAAGTGATTTCAGTACTTGATCTACATCTGTACCCTCAGGTCCTATAATAGCTAACACATCATCAACTGGGGCGGAATCGCCTTCTTCAATACCGATGTAAAGCAATTTTCCTGAAAAGAAAGATTCAAACTCCATCGTCGCCTTATCGGTTTCGATTTCAGCTAAAATTTCACCTTCTTCAACATCATCCCCAACTGATTTTAACCAGGTAGCAACTGTTCCTTCTTCCATGGTATCACTTAGCCTTGGCATAGTAACGACCTCTACACCATCAGGAACTCCACTATTATCGGATTCATTATCTTCAACGTCTTCATCCTCAGAAGAATTATCATCGGATGATTTACTTTTGGAATCTTCATCCTCTTTAGGTTCAGAATTATCAGAAGAAGCCTCGTCTTTTTCAGCATTCTTAATCAACTCCTCTATATCTTCACCTTCTTCACCAATAATAGCAAGCAAAGAATCTACTGGAGCTCCCTCTCCCTCTTCAACACCAATATGTAAAAGGACACCGTCGTGAAACGATTCAAATTCCATGGTAGCTTTATCAGTTTCAATCTCTGCTAAAATGTCTCCTTCTTCTACCTTGTCTCCTTTTTGTTTTAACCATTTTGCCACAACACCTTCTTCCATGGTGTCGCTCAATCTAGGCATGTTTACTACTTCAGCCATCTACTTATAATTTGTGAGAAATGAAAGGATAATCTTCTTGCTCGTACACTACGTCATACATGACGTTTTTGTCTGGGTAATCTGACTCATCAGCGAATTTTTCACATTCGCTAACTTTTTCTTTGACGCGTTTATCAATCTTTTTGATATCATCTTCAGAAGCATACTTCTTATCAAGTAATGTTTTCTTCACCTGAGAGATAGGATCAATTTTTTGATACTCTTCTACTTCGTCTTTGGTTCTATATTTTTGAGCATCACTCATGGAGTGTCCTCTATATCTGTAAGTTTTAAGATCCAGAAAAGTAGGCCCTTTTCCAGCTCTTGCTCTTGTAATTGCTTCGTCTAAGGCTTCTGCAACTTTTGTTGGATTCATAGCGTCTACAGGTCCGCATGGCATCTCGTATCCAAGACCTAATCTCCAAATGTCTTCATGACTGGATGTTCTCTTCACTGAAGTTCCCATGGCATAGCCGTTGTTTTCGACACAGAAAACGACAGGTAGCTTCCAGTTGGTCGCCATATTCAAAGTCTCATGAAGAGAACCCTGCCTGGCAGCACCATCTCCTAAGAAACAAAGCGTCACTGCATTGTTATTGAAATATTTGTCAGCAAACGCCAGGCCTGCACCGAGAGGAATTTGCCCCCCTACAATACCGTGACCACCAAAAAATCTATGTTCTTTTGAAAAAATATGCATAGAGCCTCCAAGACCTTGAGAAGTCCCGGTTTTTTTACCATAAAGCTCTGCCATCACTCGTTTAGGATCAACGCCCATTCCTATTGGTTGCACATGATTTCTGTAAGCTGTGATCATCTTGTCTTTTTCTAAATCCATCACATGCAAGGCGCCTGCTAGAATAGCTTCCTGTCCATTATATAAATGTAAGAAACCTCTTACTTTTTGTTGAATATAAACTTGAGCCAACTTATCTTCAAACTTTCTCCAAAACAGCATGTCTTCATACCATTTCAAATAGGTCTTTTTTGTTATTTTTTTCATGTACAGCTTTATTTTGTTGCCTTTGTTATAAGTATAGAATTACAAAAGTAATACTTTATGTAAGAATCGAAAATACTTTAGTGAGTATTAACTTTAAAGAAACTTATTGTCAAACGCTAAGGGTAAAATGTCTAAAAGTGCTTTAACGTGAATCACTTTACCACTAGTACCTGTGAAATAAATTTCAATTGGATCCTCCTGTTTTTGCTCATATTCTGCTATCGCTTGTCTACAAGCACCACAAGGAGCTATAGGCTCCAGGACGTCGTGCTTCTCTGAAGTCGCTGTTATTGCAATAGTTTTAATCTTCTGATTGGGATAATTTGCTCCAGCCGCATAAATTGCAGTGCGCTCCGCACAAAGGCCGGAGGGATAGGAGGCATTTTCTTGGTTACTGCCCTTAACAATGGATCCATTTTCTAAAACTAGCGCTGCACCTACTTTAAATTTTGAGTAAGGGGCATAGGCCTTTTCTCTGGCTTCAACTGCATCTTTCATCAGTTTCTGGATATCAACGGGAAGCTCTGAAATAGAATCAAATACCTGTATAGTTGTTGTGAGTTGCTTTTCTGTCATCATATGATCTTCTTATAGACAAAAAAAGTATCAATAAATTGATACTTTTTGAAATGTATTAAAACAAATATAGAGTTAATATTCTATATAGGCATTGTCTCCAATATTAAAGGTCAACCCAAACCTTAAGGTTCCTTCTAAAGGGTTTTGAACGGTAGATGTTGAAAACAAATAAGAGGCGTCTATGTTAATAGTTGAATACTTGAAACCTGCTCCCATTGTTACAAACTTTCGAAAGCCTTTTTGTTCTGATTCATTAAAATAACCTAATCTCAAAGCAAAGCTATCTTCAAACCAGTACTCTGCTCCAAGCGCCCAGGTAATTTCTTTTAATTCTTCAGAAAATCCGTCTGGCGCATCACCCCAGGATGAAAAAATTGAACTAAATTCATTTTGATTTCTGTAATCAATTAAGGCTTGTTCGCCTTCAGGAGTGATTTGATTTTGTTCATTTCTTTGAATTTGAGGAGGTGTTGGAACTAAAAGTTTATTCACCTCTAAATGAACTCCGATAGTATTTGATGCATCTAGTATAAAATCGAATCCTGCGCCAGCTTTAAAATTGGTTGGTAAAAAATTCTCATCACCGGCGTCATCATACTTAATTTTAGGTCCGATGTTACTAATCGCTATACCACCTCTCCAGCGTCCGTTGAAGTCTTTATAAAATTTTTCTTCACTTCTATAAAACATAGAAATATCTGCCCCAAAACTACTAGCTGCAGAAGCATCTGCAACACCGGTTGGAAACCTTAAATTGGAGTTGATAAAACGACCTGTTACGGCCATAGAGAATTGTTCACTCAATCTCAAAGAGTAACTTAAATCTAATGCAAATTCATTAGGCTCTACTTCTCTCGCCACTTGTTCGGGCGTGTCTCTAAATTCTACTCCACCAAGACCAAAATATCTTATACTAGCTGCAAAGGCACTACGCTCGTTTATTCTATTAAAATAAGACAGGTTTGCCAGATTAATATCACTTACTATTTCTCTCAAATATGGCGTGTAAGACAAACCTATTCCAGATTTTGTTTCTGAAAAAGCGAATTTAGCAGCATTCCATTGCTGCGAAAAGGCATCTACCGGGGTTGCTACTCCTTGATCTCCCATACCAGAAGACCGGGCATCTGCTGCAATGAGCAGAAAGGGAACTCCAGTGGTGATAACTCGACGATCGTCTTGTGAGTAGGATACTTTTGAAACGAAAAAAAAGGCTAAAAGAAAAAGTGGTACTGATTTCATATTAAAATTTATGTTAGCAAATATATTATAATTAAAGAATAACGAGTTTTTCATATTTTTCAACTTTAGAATTGGTTAACGTAGATTTTACAGTTAGCTTATAAACATACACCCCTTTTCCAATTTTATCTCCAAAATCGTCCCTTCCGTTCCAGCTCATATCCCGGAAAAGAAAACCACTGGTATTCGCAATTTGATTTTGAGTCCAAACCAGTTTTCCGCTAACCGTAAAGACTTGTACCATCACTTCAAGCGGTTCAAAAGGACGGTTATGATTAAACCAAAATTCAGTGTAATCAATAAATGGATTAGGATAATTAAGGACGCGAGTGATTTTAAGTTCATCATTACCAGCAACTACAAACAAGATGTCTTGGGTTTGAGAGTTGTTATAAACGTCCCAGGCCTTGATAGTTAAGGTATGCTCGCCATCTTCAAGATCTCTCAATCTGTAATACACCTGACCTTTGGTAAAGTCATCGCGATCTGCTTCGTAATATTCATTCAAAATGATAGGGTTGGCTTCATCCCCATCTAGTATTCCTACAATATCGTGTCCAATTCCACCAGCAGTATTAATTCCATTTTCATCTTCAAGTAAAGCCAATATAAAAGGTTGATTATCGGTAATCCCTCCATTTACAAAGTTTTCATCATTCATGTATAGATTTATCAATGGGCCTTCATTATCTTCCGGAGCATTTTCATTCAACCCCCCCACAAGAATATCGGTATTAAATCCACTATACTCCTCAAGTTGATTTTCTCTAGAGGTATAAAAGCTTACCCTCCCCTTATCTACTGGCAGTCTTGTATCTCTTGGTAACACAAATTCAAATTCAAATTCACCATTTGTAACACTGGCTTGACCTCTGAACAAATTTTCTCCTAGAGTTGTGAAATCCAGAATAGCTAATTCTCCATTTATTCGGGTTCCGTCGTTACCTAGGGTCCGCCTATCTATTCTTTTATCAAAAATCACAGCAGATAACTCTCCGTTATAATTTTCTATGCGTTGATTACTCTCATCAACTATTTGACCTTTAAAAGTATATCTTCCAAGAGCTTGTAAAGTATCCGTAAATTGAGAAATTGGTATATCGTTGATACTCGTTAATTGAGCTCTTGGCTTTGGTAAAGGAAGTCTCGCTGCAGGATCTCCAATAAAAAAAACGATCCTTTTTCCATTTCCTGAAAGATTTCGCTTTGCACTCGCTACCGATTGGCCAATGGTCTCGTTGTTATTTACAAAATCGAAAAGAAATGGAGCAAATTCTTCATTGAAATCCACACCAGCACTTACGCTTATGGCTCGTGTCGTCGTCACTAGAGAAGAAGCCCCTCCATCTTCATTCCAAAAGGTAAGCTCTCCCCCAGTCATTCTTAGCGGATTATCAAATTTGGTGAATTCACAGGTTACTGTCACAAAACAAGTATAGCGTGCAGGGTTTCTCCAATTTTGAGTGTTAGTTTGGGTTACTATTCGCTCCTGCGCGAGTCCATCTTCACCCCCGTGACCAAAATAATTAACCACCGCTGCTCCAACTTCAATAGCATCAGAAATTGCTTTGTTGACGTCCGGATACCGATCGCCTCCAGCCCCAGCAACTTGCTGAAAAGCATCGGTATGTATTTTTTTGACGTTGACCGTTGGTTTGTTTTCTGAAATATTATCTCCAAGATTATCTAAACGTACCTGATTATCAAAATCACTGGTAGTGTTGGCATCGTCTGAAATTAAAACGAAATTATTTCGCCATTGTTCAAAGGCCTGCCTTTCTTCTGAGGATATGATTTTATCCACCATGGCATTGGCTCGCTGAGGGGTGTCAGCCAAGATTCTTCCCACTGCAAAATCCATTTGTCCTCCCGCAATTACATCTCCTTCGTTTGGATTCATCATCACAAAATAATCATCAGACATAAATGAGTTGACGTCTGTAGAGAAACTTCCTAAAACCTGATAGGTCGGAACAATATTAGTATTGCCCTGCAATCTGTTTTTATAATCCACCGAGGCATCGCCAATAATTCCTAAAAATTTAATTCTCTTGTCTGGTGAAGATGCATTGTCATATATATACTTAAGTAAATTTCTAATAGCGCCTATATCTTGTTTTCCAGAATTAAACTCTTCATAGATATCTTCTACAGCTAAAGTCTTAACTACCAAACCATCATTATCTCTTCTGTACTGAGCCAATCGGTTAGCTGCTGACAAAAAACTAGATTGGGTAACAATCAAATAATCCAGGTCTTGAAATTGACCTTGAGCATTTGTCAAAATACTTCCTTTGATATTTTGTCGAGGGACTTGAATGTTCCCTGGCTCAACTCTGGGCTGTAAAAATGAAGAGGTAACTGCCTGAAACTCTCTCTCTGAACCTAATGCGCTTTTAAAAGAAAAGACAGGAGCCTGATCTTGATTGACAGTAAAAGTTGGATTTATAGGGTCCGTGATTTCCCAAACCTGAATGACTTCAGTTGCATTTTGAATAAGGTATTCTCCAACACCAGCCTGTGTCGACACCTCGTTGTTTTTGAATTTGAACTGGTCTTCACTTGCAATCAATTCTCTTCTGGCTTCAATAGAAATCAAATCTAAAAAGCCTCTTGCACCGGGATTTCCATTTTTATTGTAAGTCAGTTGAATACTTACATCATCAGAATTTGAAGTTACAGTAGTTGTACGAGACGCTCCGCGGGAAGGTGAATTATCACCAGTTTCGAATATATTGATAGGGTTACTTAAAGCTTCACCATTCACAGTTATATTAAAAGATGATCTTACTGGAGAAATAGCTCCAACCCTGACATCAAGTTGCAAAGGCTCATTCTGAACTAAATTTGGAAAGCTAAACTCATAAGTTCTTTCAGTTTCAATATCAAAACGATCTCCAAACCAGCGTCTTCCTACAAGTGATAGACTTATTTCATCGACTTCATAAAACTGATAATCATCAAACTGAGTAATGGTTGTGGAAGCAGCACCTGCAGGCTGATTTAGAGAAGACATACGCTTACCCCCTCCAGAATTTACAGAGATGTAATAATAGGATCTATCTGCATATAAGTTTAGATTGGTTGCATTTTCTTCACTCCAACCTTCTGTACTAGTCGCATAAAACAATATGTAATCGCCTTGATTAAAAACTCCATCGCCACCATCCACCACTTGGATGGCTAGTTCTGGCGGATCGTAATATTGATTGTCTTGGTTAACCAAAGGAAGCATACCTCCCCCATGACCAAATATTTTAAGATTTCCGGAAGGGATGTTTGACTCATTAATGCCTAAACTTCTTAAAAATGAAAAATCCATCCGATGAACACCTGTTTCTTCAACGTAAAATTTGGATATGTTGCCGGAGCTGAAAATAGAGTTAGTCAATTCGGTATTATTTTTTCCAGAACTAAAATTTTGTCGATTTGAAGTATTAATTGGTATGTTGGAGTTGACAACCTCAAAGGAAATAACTTTATAAACTTCATTGTTTTTATAGAAGAATGGGTTCATTTTCAGAATCAGCTTCCTCTCATTCTGATAGTAAACTTCAGAAAAATTGTAATCCAGGGTTTGAGGAATCGTTTCTATTTTATTTTTTAAATTCCCTGTCACTCTTTCAGACTGGATATTTTTAAGAGTTAAATTGGCTGAGTTACTTTCAAAGTAATGGGAATAAATAAGTTGTCCTGAGTTATCGTCATAATCAAAATGCGCTAGATCTAACTCACTTAAGTTAACATTATTTTGAGATTTTTTAGCAATTTTGTTGTTATTACCCCAATTTATATTAACTTTACCAACCTGACCGTAAGAAATTACGTAGGTAAAGAAAGTAAATAAAAACAATAAAATTTTCATGTTTAAACCTTGTAGAATATAAGATATAACGCAAAGTGTACAATGATAGTATATTAATTATGAAATTGAAACGAGTTTTAAAAAATTAATTTGACTACCAGAAAATATACTTGTTAATACAGCGTTAATCATTATATTGCGAACAAAATTTGGATTAAAATCGAAATTATGATTATGAAAAACTTCGTTAAATCATGCATGCTTGTCTCCTTAGCTATCGCTGCTACAAGCTGTAATAATTCTAGAGATTACCAGAGTAATTCTAGAGCTACTGGCTGGGATCTTAGCGGTAGAGATGGCGGACCTAGCTACAAAACAGATTATGAAGAGCAAGAACCTGGACCAGGCCTTCTCTTTGTTGAGGGAGGAACATTTACAATGGGTAGAGTGCAGGATGATGTAATGCACGACTGGAATAACACACCTACTCAGCAGCACGTTCAATCCTTCTTTATTGATGAAACAGAGGTTACCAATGTTATGTATCTTGAATACTTGGATTGGTTAAAGCAGGTTTTTCCTCCAACAGAAGAACGCTATAAAAACATTTATACAGGAGCATTGCCAGATACTTTAGTCTGGAGAAATCCTTTGGGCTTTAATGAAAATATGGTCAATAATTATTTAAGGCATCCCGCTTTTCATAGTTATCCTGTTGTTGGTGTGAACTGGATTCAGGCTACTGAATTTAGCCAATGGAGAACGGATCGTGTGAATGAAAAAAGACTTGCAGATAAAGGCTACACGGTAAGAGATGCCTACAAAACTTCCAGTGCTGATAATGTTTTTAATACAGAAACTTATTTAAATGCTCCAAGTCAAGTATACGGAGGCAATGATTCGATAACTAAAGGCGGAAGAGAGACAGACAGATTATTGAGAAATAATCCTGACAGTACAAACGTATATGTTCAAAGAAAAGACGGAGAATTACTCCCAGCATACAGACTTCCAACTGAAGCTGAGTGGGAATATGCCGCTTTAGGACAAAGTTCGCTAAGAGATTACAATTCTTACAGAGGTAGAAAGAAATACCCTTGGGATGGACAATATACAAGATCTGGAGACAGAAAAACAATTGGTGATCAACGTGCCAACTTTAAGCAAGGCCAAGGTGACTATGGAGGAATCGCTGGCTGGAGTGATGATGGTGCAGATATCACAGCAGAGGTAAAATCTTATGATCCTAATGACTATGGCTTATACGATATGGCAGGTAATGTTTCAGAATGGGTTGCCGATGTATATAGACCAAGAGTCGATAACGAATACAACGATTTCAACTATTTTAGAGGAAACGTTTATACTAAAAACGCTATTACTGAAGAAGGCAAGGTTAAAGTACTTACCGCTGATGAAGTGGTCTATGACACTTTAAGCAACGGAAAAATTATTGCTAGAAACACACCAGGTGAAATTGCTCAGGTGGGTATTGGTGAAGAAGAAACTTACTTAAGAACTCAGTTTTCAAAAAGTGATAATATAAACTACAGGGACGGTGACAAGTCATCTTCTAGATATTATGATCAACGAAGTGGAAACGATGAGGAAAAAAGCATGTATAATTCTCCAGACAACAATGTTACTTTAAAAGATGGTGAGATTGACAGACGCTACGATGGTTCTTCGAGTAGAACAACACTTATAGATGATAATGTAAGAGTCTATAAAGGTGGATCTTGGAGAGATAGAGAATACTGGCTAGATCCTGCACAAAGAAGATATTTCCCACAAGATATGGCAACAGATGATATAGGTTTTAGAAATGCCATGTCTAAAGTTGGCTCAAAATCCAACAAAGGCAGAAGAACAAGAAATTAAAAAAAAATATTCAAACTAATTAAAAAGCTCTAATTTCGTATTAGAGCTTTTTTAATTTACTACTATGACAGATTTACCTCTATTGTATTCAAAATTTTTAGAAAGCAGCGGCATAAGCACGGACACCAGAAAAATAGAACCCAATTCCATTTTTTTTGCATTAAAAGGTAATAATTTTGACGGTAACGCCTATGCAGATAAAGCAATTGAAAAAGGGGCTCTACTTGCCATTGTAGATGATCAGGATCAAAAAGGAGATTCAAAACTAGTCGTTCAAGATGTTTTACAAACGCTTCAAGATTTAGCTAATTTCCACCGCAATCAAATTGAAATTCCAATTATTGCCATCACCGGAAGCAACGGAAAAACAACGACCAAGAAATTGGTACATGAGGTGCTTTCGAAGGAGTTTAAAGTAAAGGCCACGGCTGGGAACCTTAATAATCATATTGGAGTTCCAATTACCTTATTATCCTTTACAGCAGAATTGGATCTTGGGATAGTTGAAATGGGAGCCAACCATCAAAAGGAAATTGAAGGCCTATGCAAAATCGCTGAACCTAACTATGGCCTTATCACTAATTATGGTAAAGCGCACTTAGAAGGATTTGGTGGAATTGAAGGTGTGATCAAAGGGAAATCAGAGTTATACGATTATCTCATCCAACATGATGGCCTAATCTTTTTTAATCGTGATGATAAAATTCAGGTTGAGAAAGCTATTCAATACAAAAATTATAGCATAGGAGAAAAATCACTTTCAGACTGTCAAGTTGTTTTTAAAGATGCTAATCCTTTTGTTTCTGTTGAATACTCCAACCTCATTATCCAGAGTAACCTTATCGGTAGCTACAATTTTAAAAACATTTCTGCTGCTATCGGTATTGGAAGATATTTTGGGGTGGATAAAGAAGACATAAAAGATGCCATTGAGAAATTTGAGCCTGAAGAAATGAGGTCTCAAATCATCGAAAAAGGAGGAAAAAAAATACTCCTAGATGCCTATAATGCTAATCCTACGAGCATGGAAGCTGCTTTGAGGAGTTTTCACCAAATGGTGTCTCAAGAAAAAACAGTGATTATTGGGGATATGTTTGAGGTTGGTGAAGATTCTTCAAAAGAACATCAACATATTCTTGAAGTCTGTAAAGAGTTAGGTTTTAAGAACATACTCGTCTGTGGAGAACAGTTTCTGAAAGCAGCCTCTGAATTTGAATCTATCGAAAGCTTTAAAACTACTGAGGAGCTCAAAGGTTACATAGAGGAAAACCCTTCCCAAATCACCTCTCACCTTCTCATAAAAGGATCTCGAGGCATGACCTTGGAAACCATCCTGGATGCCCTCTAAAACCTCAATTAAAGCACCCAAAGTTTCTTTCAAAGAAATCAATAGGATTGCTATTCCCGCTATCATCGCTGGAATAGCGGAACCACTTATTTCTTTAAGCGACATTGCCATTATTGGAAATGTAGAAGTGAATTCGGTTGAAGCCTTGGCAGCAGCTGGAATTGTGGGATCTTTTCTTTCTGCCATCATTTGGATTCTGGCTCAGACCAAAACTGCCATTTCGGCTCTGGTCTCACAACATTTAGGGTCTAATAGACTTAATGCAGTAAAGACACTTGTTCCTCAAACTTTATTACTCAATTTTCTGTTGAGTCTTGTTATTTACTTTGTCACTGCTTTTTTTGCTGAACTTATTTTTAGTGCTTACAATGCAGAAGGACAAATTTTGGAGTACACCAAAAGCTATTATAGAATAAGAGCCTTAGGCTACCCGTTTACTTTGGTAACTTTTGCCATCTTTGGAGTCTTCAGAGGTTTACAAAACACCTTGTGGGCGATGAAATGCAGCCTAGTTGGAGGAGCTGTAAATATTGGATTAGATTTTCTCTTGGTCTATGGTGTTGATGGATTTATACCAGCAATGCATCTGGAGGGTGCAGCCATTGCAAGCGTAATTGCCCAGGGCATAATGCTGATGATGGCATTCTACTTTTACATCAAAAAAACTCCCTTTCACCTCAAATTAAGCTTTAATATCAATCCAAATTTAAAGCCGCTTATCTCAATGGCTTCCAATCTATTCTTGAGAACATTGGCCTTGAATATCGCTATTTATCTTGCCAATTCTTATGCTACAGATTATGGCAAAAATTATATAGCTGCTCAAAGTATCTTGATGAATATTTGGCTCTTCTTTTCATTTTTTATAGATGGCTATGCCAACGCTGGCAATGCCATTGGAGGTAAATTGCTGGGTGCAAAAGCATATACTAAATTATGGAATTTAAGTAAAGACATTAGCAAATATGCTGTTATCATCGCACTTATACTGGCAGGAATTTGTGCCCTTCTTTATGATGAAATTGGATTGATATTTAATAAAGACGAACAAGTATTGCTTTTATTTTCTTCCGTATTCTGGCTTGTTTTGATCATGCAACCTGTCAATGCCATTGCGTTTATGTTTGATGGTATTTTCAAAGGTTTGGGAGAAGCCAAGTATTTGAGAAACGTTTTGCTCTTTGCCACTTTTCTTGGCTTCTGGCCCACCCTTATTTTGTTTGATTATCTGGGCTTAAAACTATACGCTATTTGGATTGCATTCTTTGTTTGGATGCTCATTAGAAGTGCTGCCCTGGTTTTTAAGTTCAGAAAGAAATATCTATCTCCTTCTTATTAGAAACCATCTTTATTTTTAAAAACAGTTTAACACAAACTTATTCCTAGCCTCCTCTTATTTCTACTACTTTTAGGGTATGGCAAATTATAGAAAAGGAATCGTTTTTAAGACCTACGAAGAAAACACAAGCTTATTTGATAAGCTTCTTGATATTTTCATGGAATTAATCACTCATACTTCAGGAGATTTTGACGAAGCTATCGATTGGTTAAGAGAACTGGATAAGGCCTATGAAATTACCAACGAAGACTATACAATCGATGACTTTATCGAAGATTTGAAAAAGAAAGGTTACATCCGGGAGGAATTAAAACCAGATGGGAATTCTGGTGTTAAAATCACTAATAAAACAGAACAGGCCATAAGAAAACATGCTTTAGAGCAGATCTTTGGCAAGTTAAGAAGAAGTGGCTCCGGAAAACATAAAACCAAGCATACAGGAATTGGTGAGGATAAGACAGGAGATTTAAGAGATTTTCAATTTGGAGATGGATTTGATCAAGTATCGATGACCGAGAGTTTTAAAAATGCTCAGATCAATCATGGCATTGATGAATTCCAAATGACTGAAAAGGATTTGGTGATTAACGATACGCATCACCAAACTCAAATGAGCACAGTACTCATGATTGACATTAGCCATAGTATGATTTTATACGGTGAAGACAGAATTACTCCGGCTAAAAAAGTAGCTATGGCCTTAGCTGAAATGATAACGACTAAATATGCTAAGGATACTTTAGACATCATTGTTTTCGGTAATGACTCCTGGCCAGTGAAAATTGGTGATTTGCCTTATTTGCAGGTTGGTCCCTACCACACCAACACGGTTGCGGGCTTGCAGTTAGCAATGAAAATATTGAGCAGAAAAAGAAATGCCAATAAGCAGATTTTCATGATTACAGACGGGAAGCCAAGCTGCCTTAAATTACCTGATGGAAGCTATTACAAAAATAGCGCTGGTTTGGATGAGATGATTACTAAGAAATGCTACAATATGGCTGCACAAGCCCGAAAATTGAAAATTCCAATCACCACGTTTATGATAGCATCTGATCCTTACTTACAGAAATTCGTGAGGGAATTTACCAAATCCAACCAGGGAAGAGCCTACTTTTCAGGATTAAAAGGTCTTGGCGAGATGATTTTTGAAGACTACGAAAATAACAAACGAAAAAAACTATAACATGCAATTAACTGCACTCAAGACGCTTGGGGATTTAAAAAGTAACAATTATACATCCAGATCTATAAAAGATGAATTGAGAGATAATCTCATTTTCAATTTAAAAAATGATCAACCTTCTTTTGAAGGTATTTATGGCTATGAACACACCGTCATCCCGCAATTAGAACAGGCCATTCTGTCGAGACACAACATCAATCTTTTGGGCTTAAGAGGTCAGGCCAAGACTAGAATTGCAAGACAACTTCTCAATTTACTTGATGAATACATTCCTGTTGTAGAAGGATCTGAAATAAATGATGATCCTTTTCATCCTATATCTATATATGCTAAAGAGCTCATCGAAGAAAAAGGAGACGAGACTCCAGTAACCTGGCTCCACAGAAGTGAAAGATTTGCCGAAAAGCTTGCGACTCCAGATGTTACTGTAGCAGATCTAATAGGTGATATAGACCCCATAAAAGCGGCTAATCTCAAATTAAGCTATGCTGATCAGAGGGTGATTCATTATGGCATGATCCCTAGGGCCAATCGCTGCATATTTGTCATCAATGAATTGCCAGATTTACAAGCAAGAATTCAAGTGGCATTATTCAATATTCTACAAGAGGGGGACGTTCAAATAAGAGGTTTCAACTTGAGACTGGCATTGGATTTACAGTTTGTGTTTACAGCAAACCCAGAAGATTATACCAATAGAGGAAGTATTGTAACTCCTTTAAAAGACAGAATTGGTTCCCAGATATTGACGCATTATCCAAAGGATATCGAAATCGCTAAACAAATTACAAAACAAGAAGCTAAACTTTCAAAATTTAAGGAAGATCACATTAAAGTACCAGACTTGGCCAGAACCCTTCTCGAACAAATTTCAATAGAAGCAAGAAAAAGTCATTATGTGGATTCAAAAAGTGGCGTGAGTGCGAGGTTAAGCATTACCGCTTTTGAAAATCTAATGAGTACTGCTGAACGTAGAGCATTAGTCAACGGAGACGATAAAACATGTCTAAGGCTGAGTGACTTTAGCGGTATCATTCCAGCAATTACTGGAAAAGTCGAACTTGTTTATGAAGGTGAAGAAGAAGGAGCTGAGTTTGTTGCTCAACAGCTAATAGAAGCTGCAATTCTCAACCTGTATCCTAAGTACTTTCCTGAGATTAAAAAATTAGAAAAACAAGATGAAGTTCAGTCCTACGATGAGATTTTGAAATGGTTTTTAGAAAATGATGACATTCAGTTTTTTGAAGATGATTCCAATGCTGAATACGAATCTGCTTTAAGCAAGATAAAGCCGCTCGAAAAAATGTTGGATAAATACGTTTCGAACTACGAGGCCGATGAAAAATTCTTTTGGATGGAATTCATTTTATGGGGACTATCGGTCCATAAAAAACTAGACAGAAATCAAGTAGACACTCAATTAAACTTTGGTGATTCGCTTGGAAACTTCATCAAAGGACTTTAAATTAATTAAAACAAAATTATGCAGAAAACCGTGACAAATCCAGAAAGCAGCAATAGTGAATCTTATAGTCCATTTGAATTCACTGAATTTGTTCAGGAAAACTGGCTTTATATTTTATTATTAATAATCGCAGTAGTTTTGGTAATTAAATATTCTAAAAAATCAAAACGGAAACAAAAAGAAGAATAGAATTGTCTTAAAACCTAACTTTTTTCCATCCTCAGTGTTATATTTTTTTAAAACTAAGCTTATTAGCGAGTAAAATCAAAACCAATGTTACAAAGTGAAATACCTAAACCATCGGGAAGCAATAGTGAATCTTACAAGCCATCTGAGTTTACTGATTTTCTCCAGGAGAATTGGATATATTTAGCTATCGTATTGGTAATCGTTTATATAGTCATTATGTACACTAAAATACTAAAAGACAGAAAAAAAAATAAAGAAGAAGAATAACTATAGTAAACTCTAAAATTAAAGGCCGCTGTATATTTTACAGCGGCCTTTAATTTTTTGTAAGTTTTGTAACTTAATTGTCTTTTTTGATCGTTCTTATTCCCAAGTAACCTCCAACGGCAAGTCCTAATGCGATTAATCCAT
>CAZOAD010000043.1:0-23367 GCA_964577705.1 uncultured Mesohalobacter sp. | reverse complement strand
GATTACTATAGAACACCTCTAATTTCGATGAAAGGTATTAAATATGTCAAGAAAAAGATTTTAAATATTTAATCTTTCATTTAGATTCCAAATATTCTCTTAAAATAGTTTAAAGCACTTAAGGTTAATCTCTTAGGTGCTTTTTCATTTAAAAATTAAACATCAAACATTTCTATTAACTATTAAACATTAAAATTATGCAATTAAGAAAATCAGAAAGAAAGAAAGCTAAAATTAAAATGGCTTTACAAGGCCCATCGGGCTCAGGAAAAACGTACAGTAGTCTTTTGGCAGGAAAGGGACTAACAAACGGAGACTTCACAAAAGTTGCTATTATTGATACAGAATCGGGCAGTGCAGACTTATACAGTCACTTGGGAGATTATAATGTACTCACTTTAAAACCACCATTCACTCCGGAAAACTATATCAAAGCGATTGAAGTATGTGAAAAAGCAGGCATAAAAGTCATCATTCTTGATAGTATTTCCCATTGCTGGGATGAACTTATAGATTACCACTCTAAGCTTCCTGGCAATAGTTTTACGTCATGGAATAAGGTGACGCCACGCCAAAATGCATTTATAAGTAAAATACTTCAATCTAGTGCTCATATTATTGCAACCATGAGGACAAAACAAGATTATGTGCTCCAACAGAAAAACGGGAAATATGTGCCAGAAAAAGTTGGTTTAAAAGCAGTTCAGCGTGATGGTGTAGATTTTGAATTTACCCTTGTTTTCGATATTGATATCAAAAATTTTGCATCAGCTTCTAAAGATAGAACTGGTTTATTTAAGGATAAACCAGAATTTAAAATCAACCCCTCTACAGGAAAGAAAATCCTTGACTGGTGTAATTCAGGAACTGATTTAAATGATGCTAGAGAGAAGATAAAAAATGCAGAGACCATAGACCAGTTAAAAGTGCTTTATGCGCAATACACTAATTGGAGAGAGCTACTTGAATATGATTTCAAGCAACAGAAAGATAAAATCTTAAGTAAAGAAGAATTGTTAAACCCAAAAAACATAAATCAAAATGGAATTAGTACCAGTTAACCAGAGGCAGAAAAATGCCAACAGCGACAAATCTGCTAACATAATAGGGATAACCCCTGTGGAGGAAGAAATAGTTGTAGAAAGTAAGATGAATGGGGAAGTAGAGGGAACGCCAAAATTCGACCAAAAACCTTTCATAGAGGCTAATACAAAAGAGATTACTCTCAAAGACCTAAGCAAAGATTGTATAATCCCAGTCTTTGCAAAGGATAATGAAAGGACAATAGCTCATCAGGAGTTTATTGAAATTGCTCAGGAATGTGCTGGAGACTTTTTCAAAACTGAGCAAATAGCCCTTCCAGAGATAAGAGTAAGCCATCAAGTCAAAGGTAGGACAAGTAATGCTATGCATAAATCGGCTAAAGAACTGTTAGAACATGAGAAGACAAAATATTATGAAAGGATGGCTTTTGTAGTTAGAATTCCTTCAATTACAGCAGATATTTATGGTAATACACTTAGTTTGATGATAGGTGGTGTAAGAGCCTATAATCAGGAAAATCTTTATAGTAAAAGGACTTATGAAAAATTCAAGTTCTTCATTGGGTTTCAAAATATGGTATGTTGTAATATGTGTATTTCATCAGATGGTTTTGTATCTGAAATGCGAGTAGGAAGCTATGAGGAGCTTCGTAATAAAATAAGTGAGGTGTTACAAGCTTATCAAGCTGAAAAGCACCTACAGGCTATGAAACAGCTTACAGAATATAGTCTTACTGAACATCAATTTGCTCAACTTGTAGGCAAAGCTAAATTGTATAATTATTTGCCTAAAGACCAGAAAAGAGAATTGCCAAAATTAGATTTTGCTGACAGACAAATTAATATGATTGCAAAAGATTATTATGGTGATAAACGCTTTTGTAGGGATGAAAACGGAGTTATAAACCTTTGGAATGTTTATAACCTCTTTACCTCAGCCAATAAGAGCTCCTATATTGACTCTTTTC
The DNA here is from genome assembly GCA_964577705.1 of uncultured Mesohalobacter sp. Classification (GTDB taxonomy): domain Bacteria; phylum Bacteroidota; class Bacteroidia; order Flavobacteriales; family Flavobacteriaceae; genus Psychroflexus. The sequence goes on along the minus strand of CAZOAD010000043.1, from coordinate 21,356 downwards.
TAGATAGAAATGTTAATGCCTTTCACTTTTCTGTAGGTCTGGCTAATGCTATCAATGGTGATTCTGATTACCATTGGTTTTTGAGTTGATGAATGCCACCTCAATTTATTTTGGGGTGGTTTTTTTATTATCTTTATACAAAATTTTGTTATGCTTTTTAAATTTATATTGTTCTTTTTTCTTTTTCTCTCATCTCTTTTTTCATTTTCTCAGACTAATTTTGATAAAGGATTTTATAATGGGTTTAAAGAGGGGTACTGCCACGACAAAGGTATTGGCTGCCTCGAACCAATTCCTCCAATTGCTCCGGTACCAAAAATCGCCGAGGACTCAAACGATTATATGGATGGGTATAATAGAGGGTTTAAAGAAGGGATTGAGAAAAGAAAAAAAGATGAAAGAAATTCTACTGTTTACAAGGGAAGAGAAACAAAAGATACTAAAACCAATAGTTCTGAGTATAAAACAAGTAAACCGGAATTTACCGATCATACATACAAACCAAACTTAGATTTACAGGTTCTCGTCGCTAAAGCTAAGATTAATGAAGATAACTTAGCAAAAAAATTATATTATCTTGTATTACAGAAAACTAGGGAGATAAGAAATAATATTAGTGATGAGTATTATAAAAGTAGATTTTCTGGTGAAATATCTGTTTTAGAATCAATGAATCTCAGTGAGATTGAAAATAATCCAAAATTATTAATTACCAGAGCTAAAGCAATTTTAAATTTAATAAATGAATATAATTCAAGAAATTAGTATTTAGGTTTATTAAATCTTACACTAAAAAAATTTAAAATATTAGACAACCACCCCAATTTTTAAAGATGTTTTTTTTAAGGTTTACACATCTAATATGCTGATGTACAAATTCCTTATTAAATTATTTTTGTCTTTATTGAATTGGGAATCTATTTTTAAATGAATGAATAAGAATTTTCTGATGTTTCAAAATATATTTTTATTAGTCTTATTAAAAATCCACTTCAAGCATATAGCCGTTTTTCTTTAGCCATCCTTTAGCTCTTTGATAGTTTGGGGCTTGTATGGATAGAACATTCCAGAAGCGAGGGGTATGGTTTGGCTCTATTAAGTGAACTAATTCGTGAGCAACCAGATATTCGACCACAAACATTGGAGCTTTAATTATTCTCCAGTTAAAAATGATATTATTGGCAGGTGTACAAGAACCCCATCTGTATTTCATTTCTGATACCTTACATTCATTGTAAACTACTCCTAAATTCTTTGCTACTCTCTTAGCTATGGGTTCTATCTTTTTTATGGCTTGTGTTTTATACCATTTTTTGAATAAATCATTCGCCTTAGTTTGTTGGTCTCTTGAAATAATAAATCTCTGCTCAAATAACACATCTTCTATATCCCTATCCTCAACCAGTAATTGATAGTTTCTACCCAAGTACATTAAAGTTTCACCAGACACAAATTCTTTGTACTCAGAGTCAATTGGGTACTTCTGTGAATGAGCCAACTTCTCTTTTATCCATTGTCTTTTTGAATAAACCAATTCACTTATCCTACTTTCAGACAAATGATGTGGAGCACGAACAACAATACTTCTATCCCTCTCAACGGTGATATTTAGCGTCTTTCGATTAGAATACTTTATGTCATAAGCTAACTGCTTCATTCGCTTACGATTTTAAAATGATTAGTTTTTGCCAACTCCATCAATCTTGAGATGATTTCTTTTCTCTTAATAATGATGCCAGGCAAGTCCTTAAAGTCAGGTGACAATAGCATTTTCTGCAACTCCGCTTTCAGTTTTAATTGTGCTGGAGTACTATCCCAGAAACCTGTCAACTTAATTTCAGTAGACACCAAATTGAAGATATGTTGTGTTAGATTAACTGTTCTGGCAATTTCATCTTCCGTAAGCTCCCTATTGTCGTAAAGTTCTGCTTTAAAAATTCTAAAGAATGGCATCTGTTTCTTTCGGTCTAAACCATAGGTTTCTTCTTTTTCACGGTTTTTAATTTTCTCTCTAAGTTTTTCTAATTCCTCATATATCTTTTTCCAATTCCCTTTAAAGTTTTTGAGTATTTCCTCTAAGGCTTGTGCAAATGAGGCAAACAATTCAGGGTCCTCATCAATGTTCAAATCAATATAGTGACGGATAGCGTGCTCTACTTCGGCTGCTTTCGTTTTCTCACGCTTTTTAGTCTTAACCGAATCAAAGAAATCATCTGCAATAATTGAAATAGGTGCAATTTGCTGCTCTATGCCTTTTGAAATTAAGAACTCATCGGCTATGGCTCTAAGTTTTGGAGGGATGCCCTTCATACTAAACCTACCATCACGAAAGTGTTTTTCTGCTAAATGATTTATTTCTCTGAATGCTTTCCAATCATTAAAAAAATCTAAAGCTTCCTTCTTAGGCAGAACAATATTGAAACAGGAAGTTAGTTTCTTAAATAATTTTAAATATTCAAAGCGAATGTCTTCATCATAGAATACATCAAAAAAAGCATCAGAGTCAGAAAGGTCTTCCAAGTCATACACTTTTAGAAAGTCCCAGATTTCTTTGTGTGCCTGTTTTAATTCATTTAACTCTGCATCTTCATCTGATAAGCAATCTATTATCTCTTGCAATTCCTTTTCAGCATAGGTATCTAAAGCTCTTTTCAGGTGATGCCCAACACCTACATAGTCCACTACAAAACCTTTGTCTTTTCCTTCTGGACCAACTCGGTTTACCCTTGCAATGGTTTGTAGTAAGTTATGAGCTACAATAACCCTGTCCAAATACATTACTTGCTCAATAGGAGCATCAAAACCAGTTAGCAGCATATTGTTTACTATCACAATACCAACATTTCCATTGAGGGAGGCATCTTCTTGGTCTTTTTTGCCGAATGGCATTTTAAAACGCTTTATGCTTCGTTTATGATAGGTGCTATTGGTGTAAGCTTTTATTTCGACTTCATCATTATGGCTACCTGATATGACCACTGCTGTTTCCAACGTCCTCAACGTGTCTAAATCAATTTGCAAAGGGTTGCTTTCCTCTAACTGGGCGAGTTTGTATTTAAGTGCTTCATCAACCGCAGCTTTATATCGGACAGCTGCTATTCTCGAATTGGAAACAATCTGAGCCTTGAAACCACCAGAAAAAATATGTTCAACATAATGATTGACCATACTCTTGGCTTTATCTCGTATGGTGTCCATACTATCTAAATAAGCATTGCGAGAACCATAACCTAAAATCTGTAATCGTTCCGTAAGTTGATAATCACTGAATACGTCTGCAAACTTGGTGTCCATTCCTTGCTGGTCTTCTACCTCAGCATTGTGGGTAAAACCCTCGTAAACTATCTCTAAAGTAACACCATCATCTATGGATTGACGCATTGTGTATTTGTCAATATAGTCTTTGTATTTCTTCTCTGTTTTGGATGTTGGCGTACCAGTAAATCCTATAGAAGTTGCATTGGGTAAAGCTCGGTCTAAGTTGGCCGCTAATAAAGAATATTGAGACCTGTGAGCTTCATCGGTCATAATAAGAATGTTAGTGCTGGTATTTAGCTCTGGAAATATTTCAATACCACTTAATTCGCCATTCTCTTGAAACTTATGAATCATAGCCATTACTAAGTCTGAGTTATCATTACTCAACAACTCTTTTAGGCTTTTTCCATCAGGCTGCTGTTTGGGGTTTATAAATTTAGCTTCCTTCACATTAAAGCCTATGCTTTGACCTGTTTCTGAAAGTTGCTCTTCCAGTTGGGTTCTATCGGTAACAAATACAATTTTCCAAGGCATCAACTCCGGGTGAAGCTTCATCTCTCTCACCATAAACATCATCGTTAATGATTTACCAGAACCTTGTGTATGCCATATAATGCCTCCTCGTTCCAATGGATTTTGTCCTTCTAATAGCCTTTTTGTAGCTATCTTGACAGCACGAAATTGTTGATAGCGACCTACTATTTTTATTTTCCTTCCCTTGTCATCGGTTTTGAATACTGTAAATATTCTTATGATGTCTAAAAGGTTTCGCCTATCCAACATTCCTGCTACTAATCGTTGCTGGTCATTAGGTGATGATTTACCGTGTTTTAAGTCGTTTACATCTCTTGGATAGGGGTCTGTCCACCTGTAAAAATGCTTTGGTATTTTGGTAGTAATGGTGCCAAATTTTGCTTCTGTACGGCAAGTGGTGATTAGAAACTGATTGTAAAAAAATAGTTCTTTGTTACCTTCTCCAGTATCACCCCTTTGCTCAGAATAACGCATTAATTGGTCAATAGCTTCAGGAATAGGCTCTTTTACTTTAGAGGATTTCGCCTCTACTACAACTAAAGGCAACCCATTCACAAAAAGGACCATATCAGGAATAATGTGATGGTCTGTTCCCGTTACTACCGCTTTGAATTGAGAGATAGCTACAAAGCTGTTATTCTCTAAGTTGTCAAAGTCAATGAAACGAACTGTAGGACTCAGTTCACCTGTTTCTTCATTTTTTGATACGGTAGTATTCTCTAATAGATAATTGAGAATTTGCTGATTGTTCTCAATAAGGCTATTTTTTGAAAAGGTGGTAATTTTTCGCTCTACTTCATCTATTTGAGCATCTGTAAGAAATGGGTTGATCTTTATTAGGGCATCTCGAAGTTTTGGTTTAAGGACTACCTCTGCAAATGAAGTTCTGAAACTTTGCTCAGGTTGTTGTTGCATTTGTAACTCTATGACCTCCCAACCTAAGCCATCTAACTGCTCTAAAAATGGTTTTTCAACGTGGCTATATTCGTCCAGTTTAAGGGCTTTGCCCTGGTTGCCTCTGTATTTAGTATCGTTGCTTAAAATCATTTCTTACTTCTTTAGTTTTTTGGCAATAATTTCATCTATCTCTTTTACCGAAATAGCCCCTCTAATACTGCCGTCTTGTATTTCGTGTGCCTTGTCTTCCGTAACTATTAATGTCCCATTCGTTCCGCCTTCTTCGAGTATGTCATTGTCCTTGTACCATTGGTATTTCTCTTTCCACCGTTGTTGGTATTCTTCATCAAAAAGCATCCCGCAGTGCTCCCAATAGTACACCTCACCAGAATCTTCATTTTCTATGGTGAAGTCGGGCAGTTTTTCTACTTCCTTAATCACAAGCTTTTTCTCGTACAAAGGCTTGAGGTTGTTATCTATTAATCGTTGATAAATCAACAACTCGCTTTTTGACCTAAGCATCTTGCCATCACTGGCTTGATGGATTAAGTTTTTCTCTAAATAATTGCCTTCTACTTCTACCAATTCAGGCTTTACGAATAGGTTGGTAATTCTCCTAAGGGTATCTGACCGTAGTGGTGAGGCTAATTCCTTAATATCAAACACATTACCTTGAAATAAGAGAATAACTTTATCTTTCTGTCTGGTCAAAGAGGTATAGAGCATTTCTCTGGACAGTAAAAAGCAAGGGTTGGGAACGATTAGAAACACCTTGCCAAATTCACTTCCTTGTGCTTTGTGCACCGTAAGAGCATAAGCTAATTCTAAAGGATTATTACCCTCTTCGGCAAACTCCCAAGATTTGAATGAATACTTATAACCTTTTTGCGAAGTAAATTCTATCTCCGTATTCCTTGGCTTTCCTTTAAAAGTCATTCGTTTAGTCTTGAATTGACCTATGACCATTCCTATCTCACCATTAGCTACATAGTTCAATGCATCCTCCTGTGGATAGACGTCTTTTTGATTTCTTCGAGAATTAAATAGGTTGATGACTTTATCGCCATAGACGATTTCTTCTAATCCAATAGGAACTGGAATTTTACCATATCGACTTCTTGCATAAGTGACTTTGTCCTCTCTGAAAAGTTTATGAATTTTTCGGTTTATGGCTTTCACACCAAAAACCTTTTCCCTCACAGGTGATAATATTTGCCAAGACTCTGCGGCTTTAGCTGCTTCTTTGAAGTTAAAATACCTACCATCAGAAGACCCTAAAGTCTGGTTGAAGGTCTGTACATCATCAATGGAGTCCAGTCCTAATTCTTCTACCAAAACCTTTTCAAATAGCTGGTCAAAATCAGATTCATTTTCCCAATGTTCTACTCTTAGGTAAGTAGAATTTGGCTTAGTTAGAATTTGGTTGATGATGCTATCTGCTCCTGGTTCTAAGGCTTCACCACTAAACCATTCAGCCAATTGTAAATCTTCTCGTTTTGCTCCGCCTTGTCGCCTTTTGATGGTTAGTTCTGCATAGCCTGTACCTGTTCTTGGAAATGCCGTGTCTATACCTTTTGGCTTTAAATACTGAATAATATCTACAAAAGGTCTGCCAGCACCAATTGGTGGAAGTTGCCTGTGGTCACCGACCAAGATAAACCGCTTTACTCCTTTAATGCAGTCCATTGTGGTGGCTAACATTTCTTCGGTTAGCATAGAGGCTTCATCTAAAATGACCGTTTCGTAAAGTCCTTCACAATATTGGTCTGAAAACACATATTGTTGTATTTGACCATTATAGCGGTTGTATTTTGATAGAAATTGAGCGAGGGTTTTGGCAGTTACTTGTAAATCTTTTGCCACCTCTTCCATACGCACTCTTGCTTTTCCTGTAGGAGCCAACAGAAGTACTCCTTTGGTTTCGACTTCCTCTTGGCTTGCCAGTATGGTGAGCAATGTTGTTTTACCTGTACCAGCAGGACCAATGAGCACAGAAAAACGGCTTTCCGCTATTTCCTTTAATGCTGCTGCTTTTTCTTTACGGGCTTTCTGTTCTTGGGCATCGGGTTCTCCGTCTGTAAAAGGCGATAAGGCTGTATCTAACAACTCCACCCAATCAGCTGATAGTGGCAATCGTTTACCGTTTACTCTGTCGCTGACTTTTTGATTGATTACATCTCTCGCCTTAGCCAGTCTGTTTAATTGATATGCCCGTTCACCTGAAAGCATTTCTTCCTGTACAATGGCTTCTTCAAATTCATCTTCGGCTAATTCATAATAGTCGCTATTTACTGCACAAGTAGGCGTAATCGACAACTCTCTTATCTGGTTGATGAGCTGCTTTCTTGGCAATAAACTATGCCCAGAAAGTGCCGCCCACTCTAATTGCTGTATGGTTAATGCCCTGATGCGATAGGAGTGCAATGGGTCATCAAAAACAAGTCCGTCAGGCAGAGTATCTTCTGGGGGATGCTTTATATATAAGCCCAAATCTATGGTGCTCAGTGAAATGGGTGATAGAGTAAATCGTAAATCTTCGTAGAGTAAATAGGGGTTAGCCAAGTATGCTGCATCCTGCCGTACTATCCCTAACTTTTCCCGCTCTTCGTGTATGTATAATTGGGTGGCTTGCTCTATGCTCAAATCAAATCGGCTGAGTAAATGCAGAAATTGAATACGAGTAGGCGTAGCTTTTTCTTTTAATCGTTGATAGAGTTTTTTAGCATTAAATGGAATTAAGTCAGCAACTCCATCGGACAAAATACCATCAGGATGGTCTAATGCTTGCTCAAACAGCTCCCAAGGGTTCTGCTTGTCATCTTCTAATTGATTGATGATTTCAGCTGCTACGAAGTGACCTTTCTCAATCCCAAAAGCACACAAAGCTGCTCCCATACCGGGATATGCACCTCTTAGCTTTTCCAGCTTTGCTATTTCATTGTGTATCCACTGGATGCTTTGCTGGTGGTTTTCTCCAAATCCTAATTTCTCCGCTTCTTCAAGTGATCTGATACAGTCTAACAGTACCCGTATGGCACTATCGTTGCTGACGTGCTCCGTGGCATACGAAAACTCAAATTGTTTGTCAGAAGGCACTATTACCGCCAAATCGGCTGGGTCAAAGTCTGGATGTTCTTCTTGATAAGCGAGGGCTTTATGGTAGGGTAAAATAAAACCGTCTTTGTTATCTTCTCTAATGGAGTGCAGTATCATATGCTCCCAATAGGCAGCTCCAAACCGCTTGTTGCTCCCTTCGTAGGCTTCTGATGGGATGATTTTCTTGATACGACCTACACCTGCCAACACTCTGCCAGATGCTTCCACAAAAGGTACTTGCTTGGCATAGAAAAATACCAAAGAACTTTCTGCTTGTAGGTGCTGAAAAAAGCAATTGAGTAATGCTTTTTGGTTGTTGATTTCTTGTACCCAATGGTCATTGCCCCCTTTTGCCCAAGCCATCTGTGGTTCACGGGCTTCATCATAGTTGAGGTCGTAAACAGAGGTTTTATCCTTAGCATTTTCTTTAAGCATCCAGTGATAGGGAACGGCTGCTGCTGAAAAGGATGGAAACTGAACTCTGGTGGGTTTTAGATGTCCGTGGGTATCAGGAGAACTCGCTGCATACGGATGGGTTAAAGTTTTATGTATGGCGAAAGGAGCCATAAAGGTAGCTCGCTCACCGATGCAAACAGGATAATCTTTTTCGTCTAAGTTGCTCAGTAACTCACCTGCTAAGCTTTGTTCTTTATCATCGTCACGATTGAGGGCACAATTCTTCAAGATAAGGCAAGCACCATTGGCTTTAGGGTTGGAGCAGACCGACCCATTCCAGGCATTGTCGTGCCACGGCACACGAATGGATAAATGCTTTAGGCTATATCTTGGATTATGCTTCATACACTTGCTGGTTCTTTTATGAGGTGATTCACTCTTACTTTACCGCTCAGTAAGTCTTGCATTAAGCCTATTTTGAGGGATTGAAGTTTTGACAGTTTCCTTTTTTCATTTCCTATATAATTTGAAATAGCCTTCCATTTTTCATCTATTCTATTTTGTTCCTCAAGAGGAGGATAAAGGAACCTTAGACTTAAGACAATTTTCTTATTCAATACTGGCATAGTACCTCCTGTTGCCAGATTTATAAGTTGGATATTTATTGAACTATGCTTTAAATATTCAGCAAAGAAAGAAATGTTAGCTTTCTTTGGGTCAAGACTGAATTTTATGAGTCTTGGATTTATTATTCCTTCTTTAAATTCATTGGGGATAATAAGAACACTTCCTATTGTTCCTACACAACTTAACAGGACATCACCTGCTTCAACTCTAAAGGCATACAAAGACTTATACTTTTTCGTATCAATGAAATAATTTCCAATATCAGCGTTATTAGCAATTACCTGTTCTTGCCCATATATTTTATAGCCTTTTTTTGTGTAGTATTCTTTTTTTACGCTTGAGCCAAATGGACCTGGTTTAATAGCCCCGTCTTTATCTTTAGTATATCTTGTTATATCAACACATTCCCACTCCTTCGGAATCCTACCCAAAGGGCTATCCTTAAACTCGTGGGTTTCTTCACTGCGGATGTTGCCGTTTTCATCTATGCCTTTGGTGAGTAGGTCTTGCATTAAGCCCGTTTTGATGCGGGTGTATTTGGCAATGAGTTGCTCGGTTTGGGTAATGGCTTCATCTACTTTGGAAAGTATCGTGGCGATTTGAGTTTGTTCAGTATTGGATTTGGGAGTCAAAAATTCAAATTGCTTAATTGCTTTTTGCTGAATATTTGGCAATCCTGAACCAACTCTCAAATCCATTATTAAATCCTGCCTGCCTTTCAAGGCTTGATAAAGAAAGTCGTTTTCGATTTTCTCGGACAATTCTATTAAAGAATAACAATGACCTCCACTCCAAAACTTAGTTGTTAGAAAATTCACATATCCACAGGAATTACCTCCTTCGCTTATTGTTATTGTGTTTTCTGGTGTATTCCACAATTCGGAATATCCTGATGGCTCAATCCCGCCATTTATGCAGGGATATTGTCCAGAATTAGAAAGGTCTACTTTGTTAAATTGGACGCCCTTTTTTATTCTACAAATTGAGCCAAGTTCGTTGATTTCCCACCCCTCAGGAATATGTACTTGATTCTCTTCCATTAGCTCAGGTAGTTTAATTGGGTTAGAAAATCATTGAGTTCTGCCATCGTTTGCTCTCGTTTTTGCTCTATGGCTTGTGCAGAGGTGTAGTATTTATCAAAGAGATTATTGTAGGCATTGACCAATATCCGCTTTTCTGCATTGAGGTAGCGTTGCAATTGGTCATTGATAATATCAAAGTGTTTTTTGAGGATGAGTCGCTTACATTCTTCGGTAGTGATTCGTCCTCCAATATCTGAGAGCAATACATCAATACTATCCAGTTTGTCTTCTATAATGGTGGTATCTTTTACCCGAGCATTGTAGCTTCTTGTCAGGGTTTTGAACTCCGCTTTTACATGTAAAACTTGTTGGAGTAGCTCTGGGCGGTCGTTGGCTTTCTTGAGTTCCTTTTCAAAGGCAGTTACGGACTTTTTTACTTTATCATAGTCTGAGGTGTCTTTGAGTTCCTCTTTAAAGTCAGCAATTTGGTTTTGTATGCTGTCATCCCATTCTGCTATTTCATCCTGAGCAGCTTTTAGTGATTTTTCAAACTCTGTTTTTACATCTTTGCTGCCGTAGCGTTTTAGTTCTAACTTTAGATTGAGTTCGGCAGTCTTTTCTTTGTACTGGTCTTTGCAGGCTTTTATTTCCTTTTCCAGTTTTTTAATTTTTTTGTCTTGCTCCTGGTAGGGCTTAGCCGCTTCTGTATTCCCCTTTTCATCTACCCAATAAGCGATTTCTGCTTTTAGTTGGTCTTTAGCCAGTTTAGGTGTTTGCTTTACTTCACCTTCTTCTTCATCAGGTTCGTATTCTACAAGGTTCAATGCCTCTTCTACGGCTTCCTCCAGCTGAGACTCGAAGTCAGATTGTGTCACCTCGATGGCTTCCAGTTCCTCACGTTCTTTTTCAAAGAATGCTTCAATGAGATATTCATCAGAAAGTAAATCCACGTCCCAACCATTCTGCATAATGGTCTTGAGGTCGTATTTGATATTATCCCACCAATTCACAAAAACACCTGCTACTTGGTACTGGTCCAAAATGCCTACTGGAACAAACTTATCTTTCAGGGAATTGAGTAACTCTTTACGAACTCTTGGGAACTTATCGCCAGATAGTTTTACATAGTTTAGAATGCCTTCCGCTACAATATTTTCGCTTACTTGCTCTTCTTGTTCTATATCAGGTGCAAGGGTGGAGAAATCTTCTTTGGCTTCTTGCCACCAGTCTGCCAAGTGGATGCCTAATTGGGTGAGTACAGTTTCTACATTCCCATCATTTTCAATATGGTCTTTTATCCCTGACTTTTCTGAAACCTTGAAAAGTTTATAATTCTGATTGTGGTCATTGAAGAGCTGCAAGCCATCATAATTGAATTTATGTGCTTGCACTTCTTGCACTTTTTCAATTTCAGTGATAGGAACGCCACCAATCAAGTGAGCTTTTACATCTTCAGGTTCTGGCAGTGGTGTATTGTCCACATATCTGCGGATGTTTAGCGTCCAGTCGTTTTCTTCAATGCTTACTTTGCCATCCTCTTGTTTGAAAATATCAATAAGTTTAGAGTAGTTCTTAGCTTCGATTTTATTGGTGAATACATAGTCGATTTTCTCCACGTCTTCTGGTCTTAGCATATTCTGCTTTTTACCCTCTGCATAATCCTTATCTGCATTGATGATAAAGACTTTGTTTTTGAGTTGGTCGGGTTTGCTTTTATTGAACACCATAATACAAGCTGGAATACCTGTACCATAGAATAATTGAGGAGGTAAACTAATCACACCTTCCAATACATCTGCTCGCAGTAAATTTTCTCGTATTTCTTTTTCCTTACCACCTCTAAAGAGCACACCGTGAGGCATCACCACAACCACCTTACCAGTAGATTTACAGCTGGCAAGCATATGCTGCACAAACATCAGGTCACCCTTTTTGCCAGACTCAGGTGCAAAACCATAGCTAAAGCGAGATTGGTATTGCATCGTAGCCTTGGTATAGTTTTGAGAAAATGGAGGGTTGGCAATCACTCTATCAAACTGAATGAGTTGACCGTTGCTTTCATTTAATGGCTCTGCTAAAGTGTCACCAAATTCAACGGTGTACTTGGTAATGTTGTGAAGGATTATGTTCATTTTGCAGATAGCTACTACAGTTGGGTCACTTTCCTGCCCAAACAGCTCCATATCCTCTGCATTCTGACCTTGCTCTTCTACATACTGATGCGATTGAATGAGCATACCACCAGAACCCACAGTAGGGTCATAGATAGACATTCCCGATTTGGGTTTCATCAACTGAACCAACAGCCGTACCACTTGATTAGGTGTATAAAATTGACCGCCTTTCTTTCCACTTTCATCTGCAAAGTGTTTCAACAGATACTCGTAAGCTGCTCCTAATAAATCTGGAAACTCAAAGTTTTCATTGACCAGTTTAGGAAATTCATTGAAGTGGTCAATCATCTTTTTGAGGTCGGCATTCTTTACGATTTGTTTGCCATCTACTTCCTTATTAAAGTTGATTCGACCTTTGAAGATGCCTGCTAATGTATCAGGATTGGATTCTTCGATAGCATCCAAAGCCTTATTGAGCATTTGCCCGATGTTGCTTTGTAAGTGTTTTATGGGCGGTTGCTGATTTCCATTTTCATCAACGAATCCTTCATTCCATCTGGCTCTTTGCGGCACGAAAAACGTATCGCCAAAAGTGTCTTTGTCCTCCAATATTTCACTGAGTGTATCGGCATCTAAATGGTTGTAGTCATTCTTTCTGAGTTTTTCCCTTTTCTGGTCGAATACATCGGACATCCTCTTCAGGAACAGCATTCCAAAGATGAACTCCTTATATTCAGCAGCATCCATCTTGCCCCTTAGAATGTCAGCGGCTTTCATTAGAAAGCTCTCCAGCTGTGATAATTTTATTTTGTCTTTATTCACTATTTGTTCTTTTTACGATAGGTGATTTCTTTTTCTGCCAGTTTTAAGGCTCGGTCTGCCTGTTTTTCATCTGCTACAAGGTCATAGACTTGATCTGCTAACCACAAAGCCATTGTAGTATCGTGATCCAAACTGAATATTTCTATTAACTGAATCACTTGCTCTCGTCTGGGACGTCTTTCGCCCCTTTCCATTTTGCTGAGGTAGGCGGTGTCAATGTCTAACTTAGCTGCAAGATGTCTTAGCAAAAGTTTTTTTTCTTCTCTTTTGGCTCGAATAAGGTTTCCAAAGTGGTTCATCTGGAATTTTTATTTCAGTCAAGTTTATAGCAGTAACAACACATTTGTGAATTGCTGTATTTTGACTTTACGAATATTGACAAATGTAATTAAAATACAATGGATTTAATTATATGAATTTATAAATTTTGGTAATTCTATAAGCAGTTTGTGAGATAAGCCTTATTAGTTAGTGCATAAATTTTTTCGTAAGAATCTCAAATGAAAATATTTGAAGCGAAGTATCATGTAGGGTTTTATTATTTCACATTCTATACGGTGTTAGCCGCTTTTTTAATCATTAATTGTTCCAATTTATAATATCAATTGGTAAATATTCAGCACCTAATTCGGGTCCAGGCTCCATCGCCTGATAACAATCTACCATTTCCTGAGGTATAGGCATTTCACTTAAAGGATTAGGTATCATTATTTTATATGGGAATTCGCCATCTCTGCCATAATCCAACGGATGTTGACTTTGATCAGGCAATAACTCATTACGAGTTCCACATTTTATAGGTAACAAATGGCGGGTAATTACTATGCAGTCTACATTTTCAAACGACATTATATTACCATCAGGATCTTTAGCATAAGAGTTTTCTGTAAATAACCCAGCTTGGGGACTTGAAATAGCAGAAATAGGTTCATAAACAAAATCATCCCAAACAATAACAAGTAAACAGTAAATTGAAGGATTATCTTTCTTGAACCCTTCAAACTTTTCATTTGCACTAATTAAAAAGTCTTTTACGACATTATCTCTGGGTAGTGTAGTTTTTGTAATGTCAACCGTCTTTATTAAGTCGCTTCTTGATGGTAATTGAGTTGGGTTATCAGCTCTTTGATTGTGCTTTTTAACAAATTCAGGTGCTTTAACTTCTACCGCAAGTTTTAGTTCTTTTGTAGTAACAATAATTTCTGGATTCTTATCAGAAGTAGATGATTTTGGTTCGTATTCAAAGGCTTTAAGATCTTTCCACTTAAATTCTACAGTATGGTTGATTACGGTTAATTCAGCCAATACTTGTAGGAGTTGATCATAATGCTGTGTCGAATTTTCCTTTGAGTTTATATTTTCAATCTTCCTTAGGTAATCCAGTCCTGCACCTGGAATAGAGGCTTCAATTTGAACAATAGCATCAACTACAGACTTTGCCAAAGGATGTTCCAGTCCTTTTCTGTAAAAGTTGAAATGATACTTAAAGAAGTGCCATTTCTTGAATATGTCAGAATCAAAAACTCTTTTTATTACTTCTTCTCTGGTCATTGTTTTAATAACTATTATCAGTTTGCATAGGGTCAGTGGCGGTTTCGAAGAAATTTCCTGTCCACCACTACAAAGGTTTCCTAGGGAGCTACAACCTTGTTGATGTCTCTCCACCCGAAATGAGTTAAATGCTTTGTTGGTAACCGTTTTTTTATTATTCTAAATGCAATAAATTTTCCTTTGCTTCATAAAGACGTTCATTGTACTGAACATAATTGTTAACCTGAAAATATGCTTCCTTTAAAGCATCATATGTTTCTTCCGCTTTTTTTACAATTTCTTTGTACCGAACTTTCATATCAGCATAGGCTTTGTCGATTTTTTCATCATCATCAAGGTGAGCAATATCTGTCGATTCTGACTCCATTTGCTCAAGGACAGCAATGTGTCCATTCATTTCGTGAACTAAATCATTTTCAAAATCTTTTATGTCGTCCAATTTCTTTCCACAATTAGGATAACAGCTGATAATATTCAACAATTTATCAACTTCATCTTGTGTAGCTTCACGATTTTTCACCTTGGCTAAAAGTACTCTATCTTCAGTAGTGTTGAGTTCTAACTGCTGATATAATTTTCTTAAACTATCTACTTTACTCATAGTCTATTATTGTCTGTTCTTATGTTATTACAAGTGTGTTTTTTTATATGGCTACTTGTTTGTGTATACTTAGTTACATGTTTAAGTAACTAATTTAGCAAATAAAACCGAATAGAAAATTCGAAATGGTTTTCAGAAGTATGCGAATACTAGCAAATACTTATAAGCAACGCTAGCCTTTCGCTATAATATTTCATTTAAGAGTTTCATTTCTTTTTTGTCTCAATTTCTACTGATTTACCAGAGTGATATTCTTCTACAATATCTTTAGGATGAATTAAGTCGAATAAAACGTCCTTATCTTTTTTTGTAATATTTATTAGTATTTTGTCGCCTTTAATTATTCTTTTAACAGCAAAATAAATGACTATTAGATTAATTAATAATAACAAAATTTCTAAGTATAAGTTGAATTCGTTAAATCTGTCTTCGAAAAAATAAAAATTAAATGAAATATACATTATTACCATAATTATCGGGACAATAAGCATTGTGAATGGTGCTCTAAAGAAAAATTGATATTGTTTATCTCCACCTCGATTGTAATGAAACCAATATTCGTTTAACAAAACCAGCTTTGAACCCGCTTCTTTGCTTAATTGCTCTCTTAAAATACGGTGAATAAATGTTGCGGTAGTTGCAATCATATAATTTGAATGCAAATAACTTTCAATAAATAAATAGAAAGGAATAGTAACGAGTAGTAAGAAAAAATTTAAGAGAATCAATTTATCTTCTTCAGTCGAGCCATCTGAATCAAAAGTCATCGGTATTATATATGCAAAAATAATTGTCAACACTGCAACAATTAGAGTATTATTCATAGCCATAATTGTATTAAGTGTGTTATTTCGAGAGGTAATTTGTCCATGCATTACTTTGAATTCCTCTAAATCTATTTTAAGTTTTGATTCTTTATTTAATTTTTCATTACTCATAATTTTATTGTTGAAAGGTGATTTTTAATGAAGACTAACTTGTTTTATGTTAATAAAAATAAATATTTTTTAGAAATATTCCCAGATAAATACTAATGTTGATGATTTTTAACTCACTGATAATCAAAACTCAGAAGAAGATCTTATGCAAACATTTTATTTTAAGCCTATCTGTAAATAATTGTAATCTAATTATGTAGGCCTTAGTTCAGTAATCAAATTATGTTCTCTAAAAAAATTTTAAAAAAAATTACATAACCAGATTAGCAAAAGCGTATATCCCCCAGCAACAACACCCCCACCTTTTCCAAAAAGGGAAATACCCCTCCCCCCAATAATAATAAGTGGTTTTATCCAGGTCTTTTTAAAAATTTGTAATCATGGATTTCCTGTAGGGCCTACAAGAAAAGGAGTATTTCTTTCACTTTTGTTTTCTTGTCAAACCAATCCACAACCCTCACTCATCCCTGTGTGAATACATCACATGAGTCATAGAATTTTCAGATGCCAAATCTTAGGTGATAGCAAGATTTCGTAATAGGAATAATAGTGACTATTTCATTAACTCAAAAATCAAAAATCATGGTAAAAGTAATCGGCTACAAACAAAGAGAAAGAGAAGATGGTACATCTTTCTTCGTATTAGAAATTGATGGAGGTCTTGACATAATTAGAAGCTCAAGCTCAGGTCAATTTTATGCCACCTCTAAAAAGACAACAATCCCTTCAACTTTTAGTGAAGTCCAATGTGAAGCCTTAATTGGAACTGAAATTAATGGCTCAATAGTGAAAAAGGAGTGTGTCCCTTATAAATATGTTGTCAAAGAGACTGGTGAGGAAATCATGTTACATCACAGATGGGTATATAGCCCAGATGAAGATGTCAAGCCAAAACAAGAGCTTGAGTCTGAAACAATTCCACTTGCTGGAGATTTTAGTTTCAGAAAAAATGGTTCATTAGAGCTAGCTTAAAATAGATTTTAAACCGGGAGGAAATAATAAATCCTCCCTTTTTATTTTTAATTATGAAAATTTCAGAAATAAAAATATCCTACAAAAGCCTACACCAACCTAAGATTAGGGTAGGGTGTAGTCGTGATTTATACAAGTTGTCAATAAAACAATGGGATTCAGATTTAATTGAAGCGCAGGAAGAAGTAAAGCTTGTCTTATTAAACAGAGGCAATTATGTTATCGGTATACATGATTTGTCTAAGGGTGGTATTTGTAGTTCTATTATAGATGTTAGACTTGTCATGAGTATTTCTTTAAAATGTCTAGCTTCTAGTATTGCACTGGTTCATAATCATCCTAGTGGTAACCTAAAGCCAAGTAATGCTGATTTAAATATCACAGAAAAGGTCAATAAGGCAAGTAAATACTTTGATATTAAGCTGATAGATCATATGATTATTACAAAAAAGTCATACTTCAGCTTTGCAGATGAGAACTTATTATAGGTCTATTTGAAAAAATGTTAAAGCAAATTTTGTTTTATATTAGTATACATAGCGTTTTTTAAATTCAAAAGGTTGTAATAACTTGCAAGGAGTATGCTTGATGGTAAAGTTTTCGAATTACATCTTTTACATCTTTTACACCTTTTTCATGTTTACTTCAATTAGCGAGCGATTAAATATTGAGTGAAACAATAGTGCAACAAAGTATTTATATAATGAAATAATATGATAAGAAATTAAAATGTATATATCATATTATATTGTAAATCAATTCATTGAAAACATATGAAACAATATACAAAGCTTGTTTTACTGCCTTCTAAGCAGACGGTCAGGGGTTCGAATCCCTTCGCGATCACTAGTAAAATAAGGGGTTTTGAAGATATTTCTTCATTCCCCTTTTTTTATGTGCAGAAAATTTGCAGAAAATAGGTTAGTTTTTTGAGTTATTTGATAAAAAGTATATTAATTTAAAATTCAAATAACATGAAACCAGAAGAAGTAAATTATCAAAATTTAGTAAATCAGTTTTTTAAACTCATTTCAAATGAAGATTTAACTGATATTTTAATTGAATCTTTTACAAACTCAATTAAACAAAATCTAATTGAAGAAATTGAAACAAAACCTGAAGCAATAGCTTCGAAGATTTTCGTTCAACATGAAGTAATAAAATTTTTCAATCAGATAAATAATTTAAGAAAAAGTGATATTTAGTAAATGTATTAAATAAAACTTAGTTTTAAATTCAAGGAAATAAAATGATAAATAACCAGTCAAAATTTAGACTGGTTATTTTTTTATATCCATAACCTGAAGGAATCTTTAGAATCATTTAGCTCTTCCGAATGCGCCAGGGGTACAGTGATAAGATCTTACCCAGGAATACTTTTTGAAAATAGAGTACATCTTAATATTGTATCAAAGTAAATAGCACGTGATCAGGAATCCCGAGAGAATTATTACGCTGGGCACTTATGCCTTAAGTTTATGATAATGGAATGTTTAATGTCTGAAAGCATTATCTATTATAGGACCTAGATTTAAGCCTGACAGTGGCCCTGGTCCAATACAGAAGTTTTGGCCATAGCCTGAAGGAATCTTTAGAATCATTTAGCTCTTCCGAATGCGCCAGGGGTACAGTGATAAGATCTTACCCAGGAATACTTTTTGAAAATAGAGTATATCTTAATATTGTATCAAAGTAAATAGCACGTGATCAGGAATCCCGAGAGATTTATTACGCTGGGCACTTATGCCTTAAGTTTATGATAATGGAATGTTTAATGTCTGAAAGCATTATCTATTATAGGACCTAGATTTAAGCCTGACAGTGGCCCTGGTCCAATACAGAAGTTTTGGCCATAGCCTGAAGGAATCTTTAGAATCATTTAGCTCTTCCGAATGCGCCAGGGGTACAGTGATAAGATCTTACCCAGGAATACTTTTTGAAAATAGAGTACATCTTAATATTGTATCAAAGTAAATAGCACGTGATCAGGAATCCCGAGAGAATTATTACACTGGGCACTTATGCCTTAAGTTTATGATAATGGATAATTAGTATTGTTGTTCTTCAATTTTTTTAAACTCTTTAATATATTCTTCAGCCTTTTCTTTTTCCTTATTATTTAGTTCTGGAATTATATTTTCGATATAATTTATAATCGTAATTATTTTTTTTATTTCTAAACCTGACAAAATTGAATCAATTTTTTGGTTATATGTTTTTTCAGTAAAAAAAGCAGTATTGATTGTATTGTACTTTTCATGTACTTGCTTAGGTGTTGTTCGTGATAATTTTTCTAAGTAAGGGATTATTATTTTCTTTAATGAATCAGTTGTGTCATTTTCAGGATTTCTTACATTTTTATTTTTAAAGAATAATATAAAAGCAATTTCTGTTAGTTTGTATTTTCTGTTATCTTTTTTGTCCTGATCTGATTCTTTTTTAATTTCTTCGGGTTTTGTATTATTTTTTAAAAGTTGATAACTCTTTTCAGGTGTCCAGTGCCAGCCTAAAATATTTAAAGCTCTTAATGGTTCTTTTAGCGTACCTTTAAAAGTCGTGTTTAAGATATAGTTTAACTTTTCACCTTCTGGAAGATCTTCAGGGTAAAAATTATTTTCATACTTTTCTAAACAATTGATTGCTAAATTTAATATCATATCAATTTTATTAGTTGCTATGTATTGGATAAGTTTATCCCTTTGATAGTCTGAAAGCTCTAATAAAAAAGAAGGATATCTTAAAAGCTCAATATACCAATTATAAAAAGCTTGTTGATCTGGTGTTTTACTCATAAATAGTTCTTTGTATTACTTATCAAAATTTAATAAGCTCTCACTTAATTTCTTTTTTACATCGGTTGTAAAGCCAGCAAAATAATTTTGAGTAGTCGAAATATCTGCATGGCCTAAACTTTCCTGAAGCAATTCCATACTAGCGCCTTTTCTTATGGCCTGAGTTGTAAACGTATGCCTAGCCCAGTAAGTCGTTAAGCCTTCAGGAAGTTCAGCTTTTTCAGCTATATGTTTAAGCTGTTTATTTACAGAACTAATAAAATTTTTAAGCTTTCTAGCCTTTTCTGAAGGTGAATCATTTTTGTTAATTATTAAAAAAATATAATCCTTTGCGCCTTTTTTTTGATTGCCATGTTTTTTGATAATATTTAATGCTAATTCTGGAAGTATGGCCTGAATAAGTCTCTCATTCCCTTTTGAAGTGTTCTTTGTTTTTTGTCTAAAAAAAGCAATAACATTATTTTTTCTTAGATTGCCCCAGCGTAGCTCTGAAATATCTTTAAAGTTCATTCCGTTAGCTAGCAGGCTAAAAATAAAAAAGTCTTTTACTCGTTCTTCTAAGTTGTTATCTGGTGTATAATTGACAAATATTTTAAGTTCTTCTTCTGTTAACGATCTTTTTATATTTTTTCCAGTTGGTATTTTATATTTATTCCTTCCAAAGGGATAAACAGAACTTTTAAGCCCTGAGTTATTATCAGCTAGCGCAATATTGTAAATTGTTCTTAGTGGCCTTAAATAGATACCTATTGAAGCGTATGAATAACCTTTATCAGCGTAATATTTTTCAAATGCGTCAAGTGTTTCTTCTTTAATCGCATCAAAATAAACCCTAGTAACTTCTTTTTTCTTAATGTGATGTTTCAAAAATTCAATAAGCCTATCTTTAGAAAGAGAATAAACTTCAGATGTTCTAATCCTTCCTTTATTTTTTAGATCTTCAATTTTTTTATTGTAGTAGTCAATAATATCCAGTTTTGCAGACTTATTATAATATCTTCTTTCAAAGTCATCAAAAGTAAAATCATTCAAAGCCTTTATAATTTTTTCAGCCTTTTGAATTAATATTCGATTAATTTCTTTGATTTCTTCTTTACGATCTCTAAGAATCTTTTTTTCACCTTTAGCGGGTGAATTTAATTTGATTGACTGACTGAATTCAGCTGGTGTTAAGTCATAGCCAGTTCTAAATAATTTTTCTTTAGTAGTTGGTATGTGATAAACTCTTAATTTTAAAGGATAAAGATCAAAATCCTTTTTTCTTCTGGTGTCCAGATAGAGTGTAACTCTTACTGATTTAGTCATTTTTAATAGTTCTTTGTTATTTCAAAGATAATTCATTTGCAGAAAATTTGCAGAAAATGTGCAGAAAAATAATGAAATTTGATGAAATAGAATTATTTGTTATATTTGTAAAGTTTTGAAAAACAAACTAATAATAAAATAAAATTAACTGTGATTAACTCAATTATACTAACTTCTAAGCAGACGGTCAGGGGTTCGAATCCCTTCGCGATCACACTTAAAAACAGCCACTTGCATATTTTTGTTAGTGGCTGTTTTGTTTTGCCGAAACTATGTTGTAACACTTTTGTGGGTTAACCCTAATATTGAAGAACTTTTTGTAATTAATTCAATATACATATTTTAATTTTTCCAAACATAGCTACCATCCAAACGTACTTCGCTTCCGAGCCAGGCTAAATTTTCGGATCCGGGAATTTTCTTACCTAATA
>CAZOAD010000042.1:0-25104 GCA_964577705.1 uncultured Mesohalobacter sp. | reverse complement strand
CTTGTCATTCCGACGAATGGAGGAATCTAATTATTTGTCGATAAAACAGATTCTTCACTTCATTACATTTCATTCAGAATGACAGTGTTGCTTGTCATTTCGACAGAGAAGCTTTTTGCTTCGACGAGGAATTCCCTGACTCAAATAGATAGGATAACGCAAAGGCAGGTCGGGAGTTGGTTTAGATAATCTGACTTCGATATTCTGTTTTCGATATTCAGTATTCAGTCATCGGTAGTCGGTTCTAGGTAGTAGGTTTTAGATCATTTGACTTCGATATTGCATATTCGTGTAGACAGTTTTTGACTTTAAGTGTCAATTCAAAGGGAATAAAAACACGAATAAGTTTTTTATGCCTCACAGACTTCACTTAAATTATTTCAAGACAGGATAATTTTTTATAATCATCATCATTTAAAAATCTATCAATAGTAGTTCCTTTAGAAATTAAGAGCTCTGTAATTTCAGTTGTTGATAAGTTGCCTGTTCTTAACCAGATAATTTTTGGAGGATGTCCATTAATCAAGCTAATATCATAGAAATCTGCATCAAAAGTAACGATAGTATAAGAATTTGATTTAGCGTATTCCCATATCTCAATATCATCAGAATCTTGCAGGTCACATTCAGAAACATGCTTAGAATCTGAAAAATATTTGTTTAATTTTTTTATAACCCTAAAGGATATATTTTGATCGAACAAAAGCTTCATGAAGCATGCTCTAATTTGTGCTCCCTATCTGCTGCATAAGCTAAACAAGCTTTAATATCGTCAATACTAAGTTCTGGGAAATCAAAAATAATTTCTTCGTAAGTCATTCCTGCAGCCAGCCATCCTAATACATCAAAAACGGTGATTCTAGTATCACGTACACATGGTTTACCAAATCTTTTATTTGGATTTCGCCTAATTATTGATTTATAATCCATCTTATCCTTTATTTCTTCTAAAAATACTCAAATTTTGTAAATTGACCTATTTTAAAGAATAATGAGACTGGGTTTCCTAGGTGAAATCAATTCGGGAGTCGGGAGTCGGTTTTAGATTGTTCTTGTATTTGTGTAGTAGATAATATTAAATTGGTGACTACTGTCAGGTCGAGCATGCCTGAACAGCCAAGTTGGGCAGGCCCGCCTGTCTTGCCTTGGTAGGCAGGTGCTGGTTTTGAGTTTTAGACAAAACCAGTGTATCGAGACCTTATTTAAGCTCAAAACCTAAGCTTACCTCTCGATACAATCCCAACAATCGGTCGGGATCACTCGAGGTGACAATTGGTTTGAGTTTGGTGATTGAACCGGTCTAAATTATAAAAGTCGTGAGTCGGGAGTTCTGAGACGGGGGTCGAGTAATAAATTTAAAAATTTGTCTATAATCAAAAAAGTAATAACTTTGTACTTACAATATGAAATTTATGGAAGCATCAATTATCAAAATAGGGAATTCAAAAGGCTTGAGGCTAAGCAAGACTATTTTAGAAAAGTATCAGATTAAAGACAAAGTTGAACTTATCCTTGAGAAAAGTCAGATCGTTCTTCGTCCAATTAATACTCCAAGAATAAATTGGGAGAAACAATTTAAAGAAATGGCAGAGAATAATGATGACACACTTCTTATAAATGATGTTTTTGAAGAAGAAAGCTTTGAAGAATGGAACTAAATCAATACATGGTAGTTTTAGTCAATCTAGACCCTAAAATTGCAAGTGAAATCAAAAAAACCAGACCTTGTGTCATCGTTTCTCCCAATGAAATGAATAAATTTCTTAAAACTATTGTTGTCGTACCACTGACGACTAACCTAAAAACTTACCCTACACGCGTTCCTGTTCTAACTAACGATAAAAAAGGAATGCTCGCCATTGACCAAATTCGGACAATTGATAAAAAAAGAATCCTAAAAGTGTTTAATTCACTTACTCCCTCTGAAATTCTTAAATGTAAAGCAGTTTTGAAAGAAACTTTTGTGGACTGAGTGGTGAGCGTGTTGTCTATTTGGGTTGAAGGTATTAGGAGGTAGGTGTTAGATAATCTGACTTCGATATTATTTATTAGATATTCAGTATTCGATAGTCGGGAGTCGTGGGTCGTGAGCGAAATTAAATATTTTATATTCGACATTGGTGTATTCGAAGATAAATTCGAACGAGTTGGTCATTCTGACGAAGGGAAGAATCTATTTGTCTGGAGATAAGAGAAGATTCTTCACTACATTACATTTTGTTCAGAATGACAGAGTCGCTTGTCATTTCGACAATAGGAGCCTGCCTGTTGTGCCTCCGGCAAGCAGGTTTCCTTGGCAAAGGCGAGTCGTGAGCCTGCCTGCGCCTGCCTGTCGTGCCTCTGGCAAGCAGGTTTCCTTGGCAAAGGCAGGTCGTGAGTCGTGAGCGAAATTAAAAACTTGTCATTCCGACTAAGGGAAGAATCTATTTGTCTGGAGATAAGAGAAGATTCTTCACTACATTATATTTCGTTCAGAATGACAGTGTTGCTTATCATTTCGACAATAGGAGCCTGCCTGTCCTGCATTGGCCGGCAGGAAATCTCTTTTCTCACCGATAAGTAAAGATTCTTCACTTCATTACATTTCGTTCAGAATGACAAATGCTGTCAACCGAAAACCCTCAACCCTCAACAAAAAGACTATTCACGACTCACTTTTGACTACTCACTGAATACTATTCACTATCCACTGTTAACTAATCACTGACCACTACTCACTAATCACTACTTCAGCGACTTAATAAACGGCTCAATCCCGTCCATACCTTCGTTGGTCAATCTACGGATAAACTCTGAGCCAATGATACAACCGCTGGTATGGCGGCTAGCCTGCTCAAAACTCAAAGCATCTTTAATCCCAAAGCCTACCATCAGCTTGTTTTTCAAATTCATATCGGCGATACGCTTAAAGTAGGCCATCGCTTCCACGCCAAAGCCTTTTTCACCGCCTGTGGTACTGGACGAACTGACCATATACACAAAACTATCGCCAAGCGCATCGATGGTTTGGATACGCTCCACCGAGGTTTCCGGAGTGATCAATGGCACAAACTTGAGTCCGTGGGTGTCGAATAGGGTTTTGTAGTCAGTTTCATAGATATCAATCGGCAAATCCGGCATAATGATCCCGTCGATACCAATAGCTTCGCATTCCTTGCAAAATTTCTCTACCCCAAATTGCAGCATGGCATTGAAGTATCCCATGACAATTAAAGGTATATCCACTGTATTGCGAATGCCTTTTAACTGATCAAATAGGACCTGGGTACTCATGCCATTTCTAAGCGCCTGTTCCGAACTCTTTTGAATTACCGGACCATCGGCCAAAGGATCGCTGTAAGGCAAGCCGATTTCAATTACATCGGTTCCTGCGTCTGCAAGGCGTTTGATGACTTCGGTGGTATCTTCCAGTTGCGGATAGCCCGCGGTGAAGTAGATGGAAATCATTTTTTTGTCTTGTGCTAGAGCTTTATTTATTCTATTCATGTGTTAGTTATATTCGTTATTGTTAAGCGCTTTTATTAATAGTATCTGATTCAAAAATTACGTAAAAAAATTTCATTGCACATGTAATGGCCTACCTATAAAAACATTGAAAAATCAAGGAAGCAGCTTGGGCTTTAAGATGAAAATCTGTCTGAATCATGCGCTAGCGTGATGAGTTATTTTTCATCTGTGGCTGGTGGATTCCGTAGCATTTTCTCATTTTTTTATAGTAAGCCTAGCGTTTTTTGATTCTTTTTTTGGCAATGCAAAAAAGAATGAAAAGCTAATTATATATTAAATTTTTTTACATAAAATTAAACTGCTCTTTCAAAGTATTTAATATTAATGAAAATCAAGGTTTCATAAGTTCTCGATACAATCCCAACAAACGGTCGGGATCACCCGCCTGAATGACTTAGTCGGGCAGGCTCGAACTGACATTTGCTTTTTGTTTTCACTTCTCTATGCTCTTCGTGCCTCTCTGGTGACCCTATAGTCTTCTAATTTTATTTCACCGCAAAGTCGCTAAGTTCGCGGAGGTGTAGCTTCACTATTTTGAGCATTCTCTGTTTCATGTTATTTTGTTACCACGGACTCACGAAGAACAAAAAGGTTTAAACTTTTCTCTGTGTTCTCTGTGCCTTTGTGGTGCAATTCTACCACGGAGTCACGGAGGGCTTTAAGGTCTAATCAATTTTGTCTTGTTTCCTGCTTCCTGACTCTTTTTTCCCTGCTCTTTGCTCTCTTTTCTATAATCCTACAACCTATTACCTACCACCTAAAACCTACTTACTAGTATCCAAAATACTGTCTATACGTCTCTAAATCCTTATCGCCTCGCCCGGAGCAGTTAAACACCAGCACATCGTCTTCCTTAAAGTCCAGGTACTTAAAAATCGCAAAGGCATGCGCCGTTTCAATTGCCGGAATGATACCTTCCATACGACTTAGTTCCAGGCCTGCTTCCATAGCCTCAGCATCGGTGATTGACACAAACTTACCCCGACCGGTTTTGAATAAATGCGCGTGTAAGGGTCCAATACCCGGATAATCCAGACCAGCCGAAATGGAATAGGGCTCGGTGATCTGCCCATCGGTATTTTGCATCAAGAGGGTTTTACTGCCGTGAATAATTCCTTCTCTCCCTAAAATTGTCGTCGCCGCAGATTCGGTAGTGTCCACTCCTTTTCCGGAGGCTTCCACACCAATGATACCCACCTCTTCGTGGTCCATAAAGTCGGCAAACAGACCAGCGGCATTGCTTCCACCTCCAACACAGGCGATGACGTAATCTGGTAACTCTCGGCCTTCCTTCTCCAGCATCTGTGCTTTTACTTCTTTTGAAATCACACTCTGCAATTCGGTGACCATATCCGGGTAAGGATGCGGTCCTACTACAGAACCAATAATATAGTGAGTGTCTTTTGGATGGTTGATCCAATCGCGAATCGCCTCGTTGGTCGCATCTTTTAGGGTTTTACTTCCTGAAGTGGCAGGAACCACTTTAGCACCCAGCATCTTCATTCGGGCTACGTTGGGCGCTTGTCGTTCGATATCCACTGCTCCCATATACACAATACATTCCAGACCCATCAGTGCACAAACCGTTGCCGTAGCCACCCCATGCTGACCCGCGCCAGTTTCGGCAATAATTCGGTGCTTGCCCAATGCTTTGGCCAGTAAGATCTGTCCCACCGTATTATTGATTTTATGCGCACCGGTATGACACAAATCTTCACGTTTCAAGTAGATCTTCGTCTTGTATTTTTCGCTTAGATTTTCGGCCAGATACAAAGGCGTAGGACGCCCAACATAATCCTTCAAGAGGCTTTTGAACTGCTTCTGAAAATCCTCAGTCGCAATGATCTGCTTGTAATTCTGTCTTAATTCTTCCACATTGGGATACAACAACTCCGGGATGAAGGCTCCGCCAAAATCTCCGTAAAATCCCTTTTCATTTACACTATACTTGCTCATACGTTCTCAGGTTTTGTAAAAATTCTTGTATTAAAGTTATGTTTTTAAGTCCTGGTTCGTCTTCAAATCCGGAATTGATATCCACACCTGCAATTAGGCCTTCTTTATATAATTGACTCACCTGCTCTGCGTCTTCGGGGTTTATCCCACCACTCAACATCACTGGTTTGGAGAATTCTTGCTTTCCTAGCAATTGCCAGTCAAATTTCTCGCCGTTTCCTCCCCGATACTGACCTTTGGTGTCCAGCAAATAGCCGTTCACGTAAAAACTGTAGGTTTCAATACCTTCAAAATCTGAAGCTGATTTTATAGAAAATACTTTCCATAGTTTCACCTCAACATGACCTGCTTTGGCTAAAGCCTGGTTGAGCTCCTCACAGAATTCAGGTGTTTCATGACCGTGCAATTGTACGATGTTCAAGCCAAAACTTTCGACTTTCTCGAGGATCTTCTCAGTGCTTTCATTTACAAACACTCCTACCTTCTGGATATGCTCTGGAAGTACCACAGGAATTTCTGCAAAACGCGGCGATTTTTTATAGAAAATAAAGCCCATATAATCGATATCCAATTTTGCTAGTGCCTGAATATTTTCGGGGGTTTTCATCCCACAAACTTTCACTTTCATCGCTTACTGGTATTTGATTCCACTAGCTTTTGCTTCATGAAGAATTCACCCACCAGCACACCGTTAAATCCCTGCTGAATGAGTTTTCCGATCGTTTCAGTATCTTGAATTCCACTTTCTGAAATTTTCAGTAATTCTGAAGGCAGATGCGGCAACATGTCCAGTCCCTGCTGAAGATCGACGTCGAAGGTTCTTAAGTTTCGGTTATTGACTCCAATCAGGTCGATGTGACTGGAGTCCAGTTTTTTGATTTCTTCGGCGTCATGGATTTCAAACAAAATCTCCAGACCTAGCTCGTGAGCTAAAATCGCTAGTTCTTCCAGCTTCTCTGGAGACAGCGCATTAGCAATCAACAGAATAGCATCGGCTCCGTAGGCTTTGGCCTCAATGATCTGGTAGGGATCCACCATAAAATCTTTACGAAGAATCGGCAGGTTACAAACTGATTTTGCTAATTGAAGATCCTCTAAGCTTCCACCAAAATACCGCTGATTCGTCAGTACAGACATGCCTGCAGCTCCCATTTGTTCATAGCTTTGGGCGATTTCCACGACATCCGCTTTCAGGTTGATGGTTGATTTACTCGGTGAGCGTCTTTTAAATTCAGCAATAATACCTTGTTCTGAATTAGCCACTGCTTGCTTCAAGCTTCTCGTGGCTGCTTTAAATTCAGGGAAAGAAGTCAAGACCTCCACCGGCATGGTCTTTTTCTTGAGGTTGACTACCAATTGCTGATAACCTATGATTTCTTCTAAAATCTGTTTCATGATTGACTGATAGTTTTGAGTTGATTCAACACTTCAAGGGCTTTACCCCCTTTTAAAATGGCTTTGGCTTCCACAAAAGCTTCATCTATAGCGATAGGTTTAGCTGTTGAAATAGCAGCGGCAGCATTGGCACAAACTACATTATTTTGAGCCTCGGTTCCTTTTCCACTCAAGATCTGTTTAAAAATATCAGCTGCGCTTTCTACCGTATCGCCTCCATAAATTTCCTCTTTAGACACAGGCAACACTCCGAAATCTTCTGCAGACAGGAAGATTTCTTTAGAATTGGTCACACATTTGGTTTTGGCCGTGAGCGAGATCTCATCGTATTGATTCAGATCGTGTAAAATGCAATAGGTCTTATCGGTTTTCTGATACAGATAATGGTACTTCCTCAGCAGCTCCAAATCGTAAACCCCTACCAATTGCAGGTCTGGCTTTGCCGGATTTACCATCGGCCCCAGCATATTAAAAAAGGTTTTTAAGGCCAGTGACTTTCTGATGGGTGCTACATTTTTCATCGCTGGATGAAATAGCGGTGCGTGAAGAATGGCGATATTGGCTTCATTGAGACATCGGTCTAAAAACCCTTGTTCATTGGAAAATTTAATCCCCATAGCTTCCAGAACATTAGAGCTTCCACTCACTGAAGACACTCCGTAGTTTCCATGCTTGGCCACTTTTACGTCCATAGCCGCAACCACGAAAGATGCAGCAGTGGAGACATTGAAGGTATTTTGACCATCACCGCCAGTACCGCACAAATCCATGACAGTTTCGCCTTTAAAATCCACCGGAATGCAGAGTTCTAACAACGCATCCCGAAAGCCTTCCAGCTCCTCTACGCTGATGCTACGCATCATAAACACGGTAAGAAAGGAGGCAATTTGAAGATCGCTAAATTCTCCATTGGAAATCTGAAGCAATACGTCTTTGGCTTCGGCTATGGAAAGCTGTTCTTGCTGTATGAGTCGGTTGAGTATATATTTCATTAGGTTGTCTTTAGAGAATCTTAGCTTTCTATCCAGTTTTTGATCATTTGTTTGCCTTCTGGCGTCAACACCGATTCCGGATGGAATTGAACCGCTCTGATGTCGTAATCTCTATGACGAAGCGACATGATTTGTCCTTGTTCATCCACTGAAGTCGCCATTAGGCAATCCGGCAATTCCTGTTTCACCACCCAGGAATGGTAGCGACCTACCATCATGGTTTTGGGTAAGCCCTTATAAAGAATTTCATCTTCTACCAGCAGTCTAATTTCTGTCGCTACGCCGTGATGCACTTTATCCAAATTCAGCAATTCCCCTCCAAAAACTTCCATAATGGCTTGCTGACCAAGACATACACCAAGCATTGGTTTTTCATGAGCAAAAGCTTTGATGATGGCTTTCAGCTGACCAGCTTCATCCGGAATACCTGGACCTGGTGATAATAGAATTTTATCGTATTGCTTAACCTCATCGAGATCGATCTCGTCGTTGCGTTTCACAGTAACTTCCGCCTCAAATTCTTCCAGATAGTGGACTAGATTATAAACAAACGAATCGTAATTATCTATGACTAATATTTTCTTCATGGTTTTTATGATTGATCTAAAGCTTTACGTAAAGCTCCAAGTTTATTGATAACTTCCTGTAATTCATTCTCTTCTGTACTGTCGCTTACCACTCCTGCCCCAGCCTGGTAGTGTAATTTCATATCTTTGCTCACAAAGCTTCTGATGATGATGGCCTGATTCATATTTCCTTTGAAATCGATCACGCCTATTGCTCCACCGTAGGCTTCTCGATTGATGTTCTCATACTTTTCGATAAGGGACATCGCCATATGTTTTGGTGCACCACTCAAAGTTCCCGCCGGGAAAGTGTCTCCCAATAATTTCAAGCTATCCTCCGGCTTCACTACTGCAGTGACTTTACTCACCAGGTGAATAACATGAGAAAAATACTGCACTTCTTTATAAGTTTCCACATTGACGTGTTTCCCATGACGGCTCAGGTCATTTCTGGCCAAATCCACTAGCATGACATGCTCAGAATTCTCTTTTTCATCCTCAGATAGCTTTAAGGCCATGGCCGCATCTTCCTGATCATTCCCGGTTCGCTTAAAGGTACCTGCAATGGGGTGAATTTCAGCTTTGCCCTCTTGAACGACGAGGTGAGCCTCAGGCGAGCTCCCGAAGATTTTATAATTACCAAAATCAAAATAAAATAGATAAGGACTTGGGTTGATGCTTCTCAATTTTCGATACACATTGAATTCATCGCCTTTAAAGCCCTGTGAAAATCGACGCGACATCACCATTTGAAAGACATCCCCTCGCTGGCAATGGGCCTTAGCCTTGGTCACGTAGTCCATAAATTCTTCATCGGTAATTGGTGATTCCTCTTCACCATCCAATTTAAAATCGTACTCGGTATAATTTTGATTTTTTAATAAGGATTTCAATTCCGGAATGCGATCTGTGCCATCGTAGGAATGGTTAAACACAAAAGCTTCATCGTTGAAATGATTGATCACAATCACATTTTGGAATACATTGTACAGCATGTCGGGCAAACCCAACTTTGATTTGCTTTTATCGATGCTCAGTTTTTCGAAATACCGAACCGCATCGTAAGTGGTAAATCCAAACAAACCTTGCGTCAAAAACTTAAAGTTATGATCTTCTACTTCAAATTCGGCCAGGTATTTTTTTAACTCATTAGCCACATTGATGCTTCGATCTATCTCTATTTGTTTGAAAGTGCCGTCGGGATATTTCAACTCAATCTGTTCATTTTCGACTTTGAAATGAGCGATAGGATTACAACAGATATAACTAAAACTGTTATCATTGGTGTGGTAATCGCTACTTTCCAGAAGCAGAGAGTGTGGGTATTTATCCCTTATTTTAAGGTAAGCGCTCACAGGGGTAAAGGTGTCTGCCAGCAGCTTTTGATAGGTGGTTTTTAAAGAATAACTCATAGGTTGTGACTCAAAGTTTTTAAAATTAAAAAAGGCTTGTCGTGATAGACAAGCCTTTATGAAATATATACATAGCAGGATCTAGATCACGACGTTTGACGTAATAAAGACCACCACCAAGAATTGTTATTGTTATTAAACATGCCACAAACATAGGAATAATATTCTTTTGTTTTTGAATGGACAGGTGTTAAAATTTTGTTTTGAAAAAAATGTCAGGGCTAGGCCTTTTCCTTGTTATTATTCATCAGTTCTATTAAGATTTAAGGGCGATGCCCTCTAATCTTAACTCTCTGCGATTGATTTCAAAAAATGGAGAGGCATAGCCCTGATGTCATATTACAAAAATTAAGGAGCCTTAGCTCTTATATCGTAATAAGGAGCGTTAGCCCTGATATCTTCTTAACCACTAAAACTACTTGAATATAAAGGGGTATAGCCCTGACATCTAAAATTAAAAAGGCGATGTGATAAATTAAAATTCACACCGCCTATCACCACATTTCGAATTAGCTCAATGCACCGCCTCAAAGGGATAGTAATGTTATGATTTCCTCCCTAGCCTGTGCTGAGCTTGTCGAAGTGAGGGAGCCTGCCTGTTTTTAGACAGGGATCAAGAAAGGTGTAGAGGAACTGTTTCAAGTTTGAGCCTTTCAACTTCACTCAAGAAGAACTCAGTCGAGGACCTAGCCATTTTACTAATCACTTAAAACCGATAACTGTAAACTGACATTTTCAAAACTATATCAAAACATTATCTTTGAACTTCAATAAAAAAACAACCACATGAAAGCATATATATTTCCAGGGCAAGGGGCTCAATTCACAGGAATGGGCCAGGACTTATACCAATCTTCTCAAGAAGCCAGAGACTTATTTGCCAAAGCCAATGAGATCCTTGGCTTTGATATTTCGAAAATTATGTTCGAAGGCTCGGCTGAAGATCTCAAACAAACCAAAGTGACACAGCCAGCTATTTTTCTTCATTCTGTGATATTGAGTAAAGTCTTAGGCGATGCTTTTAAGCCGAATATGGTGGCTGGTCATTCGCTAGGTGAATTTTCAGCTTTAGTAGCCAATTGCACTCTAGAGTTTGAAGATGCCTTAAAACTGGTACACAAACGCGCCCTGAGTATGCAGGCCGCTTGTGAAAAAAATCCTTCTTCTATGGCCGCTATCCTAGGCCTTGACGATGAAGTTGTGGAAGAGGTTTGTCAGTCTGTAGATGGAATCGTGGTTCCTGCCAATTACAATTCTCCAGGACAGCTGGTGATTTCCGGAGCTCATGAAGCTGTAGAAAGAGCTTGTGAACTGCTCAAGGAAAAAGGCGCCAAACGTGCCCTGATGCTACCTGTAGGGGGAGCTTTTCATTCACCACTCATGTTGCCAGCAAGAGAAGAGCTGGCCAAAGCGATTGAATCTACCACCTTCCACAAACCTAGCTGTCCGGTCTATCAAAACGTAACCGCAAGCGCAGTATCTGATCCTGAAGAAATTAAAACCAACTTGATTGAGCAGCTTACCGCTCCGGTGAAATGGACTCAGACTATGAAACAAATGTTAGCTGATGGGGCTACTGACTTTACAGAAGTAGGGCCTGGAAAAGTATTGCAAGGCTTATTGAGAAAAGTAGATCGACAGGTAGCTGCAGAGAGTATTTCTGGACTGTCATAGTGATTTGTGAATAGTCAATAGTGAATAGAAAGCCCGCTTAAATGACGCCATTCGAGCAGGTCGTGAGCCCGCCTGAATGACACCAGTCGGGCAGGTCAAAATTAAAAAATATTAAAACACTTTTGCAGTCAATTCTTTCCCGACTTCAGGCGAAAGTTTACTGGTTTTACTCATGATTCTTTAGGCTTACTTTTCCACCAGATCCCAGCTATAAAGCTAACTCACGGGTTAAGGCTTATGTTCTAAAAGCAAGAGCCTAAGCGGGATTAAAGTCAATGTAAAAAAGCCTGACTTTAAATCAACATATCGTATTTACAGAAACAAAAAACGACCTCACATGAGGTCGTTTTTACTATAACTTAAAATTTAAATTTAATCTTCGTAAACACTTGATGGCCAGGAATCGTTAGAATAATTCACATCCATAATAATCTTTTTAGGATCGATATCAATGGACTTGATGTCTTTATCAGTTTCAAATTTATGCGTCCAGGTATCGCCTCTTTGCCAGATTTCTACAGGCAGACTTTTCATGGCAGTTGAGCCATCTTCAAAAGTAATTTGCATGTGAACCGGCATCGGAATTCCTCCTTTGTTGGAAACCGTCAAATAATAGGCACCATCTCGCTTTCTTAAGGAATCGATAGCTAAATCGATATTCTCTGTACCATAGAACCAAGGTTCAAAAAACCAGGATAGGTTTTCACCCGCTGCATTTTCCATATGGTTGAAAAAATCTTTAGGCTGAGGATGTTTGTAGGCCCAGGTCTCGATGTAAGATCTAAAGGCAAAATCGAAACGCTCTTCGCCTAAAATGTACTCTCTCAGCATCACCAAGCCAAGTGCTGGTTTGTAGTAAGCGATCATTCCCAGATTTCTAAGGTTAGCCACATCTGGATAGGTATCGATGGCTTCGCGAGTATCTCCCAGGAACCAGCCAGTTAAATTTCTTGGCTGACCCAATCTGGCTGGATACTCACCATCGTTAAAGGCCTGAGTGGAGTAATAATTGATAAAGGTGTTGAAGCCTTCGTCCATCCAGGCGTAGCGTCTCTCGTTGCTTCCTACAATCATAGGGAACCAGTTATGACCAAATTCATGATCGGTCACCCCCCATAAACTTCCTCCTTTGCTTTTCCAGCTACAAAAGTTGAGCCCCGGATATTCCATACCACCAATGTCTGCAGCAACGTTCACTGCCGAAGTGTAAGGATATTCAAACCACTTTTCTGAATAATGCTCAACAGAAGCTTTGCTGTATTCTGTAGATCTGGACCAGGCATCTTGACCATCGCTTTCAATAGGATAGACCGAATGTGCCAGACCTGTTTTTCCACTTGGTAAGTTGAACTGAGCGCCATCCCAAATAAAAGCTTTGGAAGCAGCGAAGGCAAAATCTCTAGAGTTTTCTATCTCATAGTGCCAGGTTTGTGTTCCGCTTTGATTGGCGAACATACTGCTATCTCCTATTTCTTCTGAAGATATGATAGTCACTGTTTCCTGACTCTCTAATGCTTTTTTATAACGATCGTACACCCTTGAAGACAAGACGTCTTTAGGGTTTTGAAGTTCTCCAGAAGCTACAACTACATAATTATGCGGCACCGTGATTTCAACATCAAAGTCTCCGTAATCGTAGTAAAATTCTCCAGCACCAAGGTAAGGCTCTATATTCCAGCCTTCGATATCATCGAACACGGCTACCTGAGGAAACCATTGCGCCAAGGCGTAAATCTCTCCATTTTGGGTGCTTAAACGTCCCATTCTATCCATACCATTGACCGGGACTTCGAACTCAAAGTTCATAGACACTTCTGCTTTACCGCCTTCAGCTTTTAAAGGTTGATTAAAAAACACCTGCATTCGGGTATCTGTTATCAAATGTTTGCTGGACGTAGAACGTTTTACTTTGGCCTGAAGATTGGATATCTTAACTCCATCCAAAGGGTCACCGTTGTAGCGGTTGCCCTCTACAGGAGTGGTTAGAGTTCCTCTTGAATCTTCAGTAAATCTATTTTGTTCTAAATACATCCAGATGTAATCCAGATCCTCAGGACTATTATTGATGTATTCCATTGTAATCTGCCCTGTTATCTTATGATTCTCGGGATCAAGACTTACTTTAATTGTATAATCAGCTTCATTTTGAAAATAGTCTGGACCCGGCTTACCGCTTGCAGACCGGTAAGAATTACCTGATCTATCCATAAATTCATCAAATTGCGATTGATTGCTATCCAGCTGAGCAAAAGCTGAGGGTAATGTAAATATGCTTAAGCCAAAAGCTAAGCACAGACAATTTATTTTATTCATAGTTCTGAAATTTTTATTTGAGCTCTAAAATAGGAAAAACAAGAATATAAGCAGGGTCGGGGTACAGAATTATTCTATTTCTAAGTAATTTCGCTTCACATAATCTAAGGCTGTTTTGAGAATATGCCCCATAGTTTTGCAACGCTTAAAACGTATGTCTCTGGTGAAGTCTACTAACTGGTTCCTAAGCATTTTGACATTTTCATCTGAAGATACCCTGTCTTTGATCATCGACCGAATCAACATTCTAAACCGTTTTTCAGAGGTGATAAGTCGTTTGGCAACCTGAGAACGCTCTTCTTTTTTGTACTGTTCTATCGAAGAGTCTTCCAATAATTCTCCCACCATATTGACCATAGGTCGATTTTCTTTAAAAAAATGAGGCTGGTAGACTTTTAAATTGCCTTCGTAGTTCTGCTGGTCAAAATCGATGGCTCTGATCTTATAATCTACATGATCGAAATCATGGGTAGGAATCACGACGTAATTGTAGGAACGCATATCTCCAAGAAGCCGAAGGGTACAACGCTCATTGAATTTCACAAACTGCTTGGCGATTTCATTTCTTGCCCGTTCATTGCATTCCGGCAAATGCTCCTTAATAAATACATCTCCAGGGATCCCTGCTATATGCTCCTCAATTAAAGTGTCCTTGTAAACAAGAAAATTTATTCGGTTTGGAGAAAGAATGTGTTCAAAGTCAAGACCATAAATACGGGAAGCATCTGCTTTTTTGATATAGAAGTAGGTGAAATTGTCGTTCAGTACATTTCTCACCTTTATTCTAAAAGGCTTTGAGTTTCCAAAAGTGCAATAATCAATAGCATCTACATTGAGGAAATCTAGGTGTTCACTCCGCCCATCGGAATGTAAAATAAGATACACACGCTTTAGACTATTATCAATTTCTTCGCGTTCAAAATCAGAATAGTAGCACCTCACCCACAAGGTGTCTTCATCATGCCTGTCGTAGACCACAATAGAACCCGAAAACCTAAGTAAATCATCGTAGGACACAGGAATTTTGGTATTCCTGTTATACGTCTGCAAGTACTTACTTAATTGCTCGTTGATAGGAAACGTGGGCTTCTTCCTAGACATGAGTTTCTTCTGCATGGGCTGCTTTTTCCTCAAAGGTAGCAAATTTGAAAGCTTTATTTGTAACATCTTTCTTAGCTTTCCGTCATACTATAAACTCCATCACATTGAAAACTATTTTAAAACTTAAAGATCTAACTAAAAGGTTTGGCAGCTTAACAGCAGTTGATGCGCTCACCTTCAATATTGAAAAAGGTAAGGTTTACGGAATCTTGGGCCCCAACGGTAGCGGTAAATCTACGACCTTGGGTATGGTGCTTAATGTGGTGAATCCCACATCAGGTTATTTCGAATGGTTTGGTGGAGACCTGAGCACTCATGAAGCTTTAAAGAAAGTAGGAGCGATTATTGAAAGTCCCAACTTTTATCCAAGCATGAGTGCTGAAGACAATCTTAAACTGGTCTGCCAGATAAAAGAGGTTCCCTATTCAAGAATCGACAAGGTTCTGGAAATTGTAAATCTTCACGATAGAAAAAAAGATCACTTCAAAAGTTATTCATTAGGAATGAAGCAACGGCTTGCCATCGCTTCAGCTTTGCTAAACGATCCCGAGATTTTAATTTTGGATGAACCTACTAATGGTCTGGATCCTCAAGGCATTCATCAAATTCGAGAAATCATCAAAAAAATAGCTTCAGAAGGCATGACCATCTTACTGGCTTCTCACCTCCTCGATGAAGTTGAAAAAGTGTGTTCACATGTCATTGTGATCAGAAAAGGAGAAAAATTATATGCGGGTCCAGTAGACGAATTGAATGCGACCCACGGATTCTTCGAACTGAAAAGCGAACGTAAAGACGACTTAAAATCTTTTCTTCATAGCCATGAAGCCATCGAAAGCTTTGAAGAAGAAGATCATGACTTAATCAAAGCCATTTTAGCTCAACCTTACGAAGCTCAACTCCTAAATAAAGAATGTTTTGAGAAAGGAATTTTGTTGACTCACCTAGTCCAACGAAAAGAGACCTTAGAAGAACAATTTTTGAAACTTACCAAGAACCTTTAAGCCCTACTAATGAAACGTCTTTTCCTCATCGAATTTCACAAACTAAAAAACAACAAAGCTGCCAAGATTCTCAGCCTTATTTATTTCATACTCTTTAGCGCCATTGCTTTATTTGCCTCCATAAGGTTCAATTTTGGATCTATAGATTTTAGGCTCGCAGATCAGGGCATCTTCAACTTCCCCTACATCTGGCATTTCAACGCCTATTTTGTAGCCTTCTTGAAATTATTTCTGGCGGTTGTTATCGTTTCTATGGTTTCTAGCGAATACACCAACCGAACCTTAAAGCAAAATTTAATTGATGGACTCAGCAAAAAGGAATTTATCTTGTCTAAGTTTTACGGCGTTTTAGGCTTTGCATTAGCCTCTACTTTACTCCTGTTTATCGTAAGTTTAGTTTTAGGATTAATTTTTTCAGATTATGACGAATTCAGTATCATTTTTTCGGACCTGGAATACATTTTTGCTTACTTTTTAAAGTTGGTTGGA
This sequence comes from uncultured Mesohalobacter sp., assembly GCA_964577705.1. Classification (GTDB taxonomy): domain Bacteria; phylum Bacteroidota; class Bacteroidia; order Flavobacteriales; family Flavobacteriaceae; genus Psychroflexus. Next base: position 8,695 of record CAZOAD010000042.1, on the reverse strand, counting down.
TTTTTCTCAATGTGTTTGTTTTTTGGAATTTTACTCAGACGTTCCGCTTTTGCCTTAGGATTTCTTTTTCTCCTATGGATATTTGAAGGTATCGTTCAACTTTTTGTGAAATTTCAAGCAGAAGCTCTGGATTTTATCATCCCTTTTCTTCCGCTTCAATCTATGGGAGATCTCATTGTAGAGCCCCTCACCAGATTAGGCATAGTAAAATCTGCTGCATCCCAGATAAATTCTGAATTCACCAAAACCTATGATGTGGAATGGTCTTCGGTTTTGATTGTGTTGGGATGGAGTTTCATCTTTGTCTATTCTTCCTGGAAACTTTTAAAGAAAAGAGATCTTTAGGGTATATTTGAGAAAAAATTGTTTTTTTTTGAATAGACTCATTGCGTTTTTTATTGGAATTTTAGGCTTTTCAACTTTTGCACAGGGAGAAGCTAACAACTGGTATTTTGGAATCAACGCTGGGATAACCTTTAATACCAATCCCCCTTCTGTTTTAACTGATGGGCAACTGAGAACAAATGAAGGTTGCTCGTCTATCTCAGATCCAAATGGTAACCTAGTGATGTATACAGATGGTCGAACGATTTGGAATAGAAATCATCAAATCATGCCCAATGCCGATTATTTTGGAGGGACTGGTCTAAATGGTGATCCTTCAAGTACATCGAGTGGACTTATTGTTCCGCATCCAACAAACCCTGATCTTTATTTTGTATTTACTATTGACGAACCACACCATGAAAATGCATACGCTTATCCTAATCAAGGTCCAGCGAACAGTAATGGGGTATCCATTCCTTTTTACACAGATACGAGTAATGGAATTCCACAGGATGACGACGGATTTAATAATGGTTTAAACTATTCCATAGTAGATATTAGTCTAGATGGAGGCCTGGGTGATGTTATTACTGGAGAGAGAAATAACGAGCTTATCACCTATGACCCAGATGATTCAGAAGAGATAAAGTTTAAAGCTTCAGAAAAAATAACTGCTGTAAGGGGGGGAGATTGCAATTCAGTTTGGGTCATCACTCATTTTAGAAACACATTTTATGCGTTTTTTATCGATGCTGATGGTATAGATGAGGTGCCAGTCACATCTACAGTACCCCCACTACTTGAAATTTCAAATTACCGTAGAGCTGCTTTGGGATACTTAAAAGCTTCTCCAAATGCTGATAAGCTATTAATTGCTCACAACACTACCAACTTCGATCCAGAAGCAGGGATTTCTGATGAAGGGGATGGTAATGTATACGCTTACGATTTTGATAACTTAACAGGCGTGGTTACCAATCCTGTCGAATTAATTTCTAATGTAAATGCTTACGGGGTAGAGTTTTCTCAAGACGGAACCAAAGCTTATGCGACAGTAAACGATACCTCAGATAAAATTTATCAATGGGATTTAAGTTCTACAGACGTCCCGAATTCCATTACTTCTATCACCAATTTGAGTGTTCCCAGAACCGCACTTCAACTAGGTCCTGATGGTAAGATTTATCATTCAATTTTTGGAGAACCTAGGCTGGGAGTTATTAATAATCCAGATGAAGAAGGAAATTCAGTAGATTACACCCAGACTGAACTAAATGGAGCCTTGTCCTTAAATGGAAGAGTTGCAACATTTGGTTTACCACCTTTTATTCAATCCCTTTTTAGTAAAAGAATTCCCATAGCAAATACTCCTGAAGAAGGGGGCACAGAACAGGTCGCCTTATGTGACACCTATACATATACTCTAAGCTATGAAGATATTCCTGGAGCAACTTACACATGGTCGAGAGATGGAGAGGTACTGACTGGTGAAACCGATTTCTTCCTGGACATCAACGTTGATGAAACAGCTGATTTTCCCATACAAGAAAATTACAGACTTGAGGTCGATTTAAATAACGGTGAATGTCCACTTATCGGTATAGCTCGTCTTATATTTAACGAATCACCAAACTATGATGATGTCGATCTTACAACCTGTCGTAATCAAACTTCTGGGATTCCTGAATATGACTTAAGTACAGTAACTACTTTACTCAGTCAAAATAATGATATCCTTGAAGAAGAAATTGAATTAGTATTTTATACTTCTGAAGCAGATGCATTAAGCGGTATCAACCCTCTAGATAACTTTCCAATATTTCAAAATGTTAATGAATTTACAAGTCTTTTTGCGCAAGTGAAAACATATCAAGTTTGTGAAGAGATTATAGAAATAAAGCTTTTCGCTGAAGAGTTTCCTGACCTTTTCTTACAAGATGAATCCTTAACCCTATGCCAAGCAAATTCTAACGGATTGATACTTGATGCGGGGGAGAGCGAAGATGGAGTTGGACTCGAATACTTTTGGTCCAATGGTGAAACATCACCTCAAATTACTGTCAACTCAGGAGGACAATATACCGTTGAAGTTAACATCCAAGGGTCTGAGTGTATTTTGAGCAAAACCTTTACCGTTAGAGAATCTTCTATTGCAAGTTTTGACCATAAAATTGAAAGGAATAACAATAGAAGCAGTTTAGAAGTGATCGTCGATCCTTCGAGTTTGGGGGAATACGAATTTGCAATCGGGAATCCTGTAAATTTTCAAGACTCTCCAGTTTTTGAGAATTTAAGTCCTGGCATTTATCAGGTGTTTGTTAGGGACAAATTAGGCTGTGGTTTGGCTCAAAAAACAATAGGTGTTCTTGGCGTTATGGAATTTTTTACGCCAAACGGAGACGGCATTAATGAGGTGTGGCAGATCAGCGGTCTGCTCAACACCAATGAAGAAGATATTCTCCTGCAGGTCTATGATCGCTTCGGCAAGCTTTTGAAATCCTTTACCAACAGAGATAGAGGATGGGATGGGACCTACAATGGCACAAATATGCCAACAGATGATTATTGGTACCGAGTTCGTCTGACGGATGGCACGGTTGAGACTGGTAATTTCACCTTAAAACGCTAAATTATTTTTTTTACTTTCTACTGAATTCTATACATGTGAAATTAATGCCAAAGGAGTTACTTTGACTTTGCGTTGACTTTGAAGCAGAGTATCTTAGCTCAAAATTTAATTGGAATGAAATTCAATTTAAAGTCTGACTTTAAACCCACAGGAGATCAACCTCAAGCTATCGATAAACTCGTGAAAGGTATTCAAAGCAAGGAGCGTTACCAAACTTTGCTCGGTGTAACAGGATCTGGGAAGACCTTTACCATGGCCAATGTGGTTGAAAACGTTCAAAAACCGACTCTTGTTTTAGCCCATAACAAAACACTGGCAGCTCAATTATATTCAGAATTCAAAGCTTTTTTTCCTGAAAATGCCATTGAATATTTTGTGTCTTATTACGATTACTACCAACCTGAGGCCTTTATTCCTTCAAGTGGAACCTATATTGAAAAAGATTTATCCATCAATGATGAGATTGAAAAACTTAGGCTAAGCACTACATCCTCTCTACTTTCGGGGCGCCGAGATGTGTTGGTGGTTGCTTCAGTAAGTTGTCTTTATGGTATTGGAAACCCAGTTGAATTTCAAAAAAATGTGATTTCAGTTGAAGTGGATCAACAGATTCCTAGGACAAAATTACTTCAGCGTTTAGTACAAAGTTTATATTCCAGAACCGAAGTTCAGTTTAACCGTGGTAATTTCAGAATAAAAGGAGATACCCTGGATATTTTTCCTGGCTACGCAGATCATGCTTATCGCATTCACTTTTTCGGAGATGAAATTGAAGAAATTGAAGCCTTCAGCCCTGAATCTAACGAGATTATAGCTAAATATGATAAGCTAAACATTTACCCAGCCAATATATTTGTGACATCGCCAGACGTGTTGAACTCTGCCATCGACCAAATCGCTATTGATCTTGGTAAGCAAATTGAGTATTTTAAAGAGATTGGAAAGCCACTGGAAGCCAAGCGAATTGAAGAGCGAACCAACTTTGATCTTGAAATGATAAAAGAGTTGGGATATTGCTCAGGAATAGAAAACTATTCAAGGTATCTGGATGGAAGACAGCCAGGCACCAGACCCTTCTGTTTGCTGGACTATTTTCCAGATGACTATTTGATGATTGTGGACGAAAGCCACGTGACCATTCCTCAGGTTGGAGCTATGTATGGTGGCGATAGGTCAAGAAAAGAGAACCTAGTAGACTATGGCTTCAGATTACCTGCAGCAATGGACAACAGGCCTCTTAGACTTGAAGAATATGAGGCCTTACAAAATCAGGTGGTTTATGTGAGTGCCACACCAGCTGATTATGAATTACAAAAATCTGACGGGGTTTATGTGGAACAAGTGATAAGACCTACAGGGCTTTTAGATCCTATTATTGAAGTCCGTCCAAGTCAAAACCAGATTGATGACTTAATTGAAGAAATCAATACAAGAGTAGATAAAGACCAGCGGGTATTAGTGACTACATTGACCAAGCGTATGGCTGAAGAACTCACCAAATACCTAACCAGAGTAAGAATTAGAACACGCTACATCCATAGTGATATCGATACTTTGGAGCGTGTTGAAATCATGTCCGATTTAAGAAAAGGTGTATTTGATGTATTGGTGGGAGTGAATTTATTGAGAGAAGGACTGGATTTACCAGAAGTCTCCCTTGTAGCGATTCTGGATGCGGATAAAGAAGGCTTCTTGAGAAGTAACCGGACCTTAACCCAGACAATAGGTCGTGCTGCACGTCACCTGGAAGGCAGGGCGATATTGTATGCTGATAAGATTACGGATAGTATGCAAAAAACCATCGATCAAACGGAATACAGAAGATCCAAACAAATCGAATACAATACCAAACACAATATCACGCCGCAGGCCCTTAAGAAGGCACACAATTCAGCTCTAAGTGGCAAGAAAGAGAAACCCTATGAAGTTGTTGAAACGCCAACGCTACAAGCCGCTGAAGAAGCTGCCGAAAATTACAATGAAACAGACCTGAAAAAAAGAATGACGGTCGTGAGAAAGTCTATGGAAAAAGCAGCAAAAGATCTGGACTTTATGGAAGCTGCGCGTTTCCGGGATGAACTTAAAATGCTTCAGAATAAACTAGAAAAGGAAAAAGCTTAGTTTAATTATTCAAACTGAGTTTTTGACATAAAGTCCCAAACGCAAACACCTGCTGTAACAGAAATGTTTAAAGAGTGCTTAGTACCGAGTTGTGGGATTTCTAAAACAGCATCAGAAGCATCAACAACCATTTGCTGCACTCCTTTCACTTCATTTCCGAAAACAAAAGCGTAGGTAGTATTCTTTTCGGGTTTGAATTGATTCAAAGCTACTGAATCTTCGGCTTGCTCGATCGACATGATCTGAACTTGATCTGCTTTCAATTTTTGTATCAGTTCTAAAGTGTTTTCACTGTAAGACCAATCTACAGTTTGGGTGGCACCTAAAGCTGTTTTCTGAATGTCTTTATGGGGCGGAGTTGCTGTAATCCCGCATAGATAAATCTTTTGAATTAAAAACGCATCGGCGGTTCTAAACACAGATCCTATATTATTAAGACTTCGGATGTTGTCCAAAACCAGGATGAGCGGAGTTTTAGCAGAAGTTTTAAACTCTTCATCAGTCTTACGAACGAGTTCGCTATTTTTTAATTTTCTAGGCATAACTTGATTTAAAACAAAAAACCCTTTGATTTCTCAAAGGGTTTGGTACTCGGAGCGGGACTTGAACCCGCACGACCGCAATGGTCATTGGATTTTAAGTCCAACGTGTCTACCAATTCCACCATCCGAGCAGAAAGAGCGAAAGACGGGATTTGAACCCGCGACCCTCACCTTGGCAAGGTGATGCTCTACCCCTGAGCTACTTTCGCGTAGATTATTGCGAGTGCAAATTTAATATATTAATTGATTTGTCAAAACCTTTTCGATAAAATATAAAAAAATTACTTCTTCGGTTTTGGCGCTATCAGACGCTTGATTTCATTTAGTTTCATCAAGGCTTCAACGGGCGTCAATGTATCGATATCAAGCTTCAAAATTTCCTCTTTAATCTGCTCAAGCAGAGGATCATCCATATTGTAAAAACTGAGTTGAGGCTCTGGCTGAACCGCTTGTTTTATCGAGATGGAATCGTCATCAGAATCTCTTAAGGATTCTAGTTTCTTCAAAATAGCATTCGCTTTTTGAATCACATACTGCGGCATACCTGCCATTTTAGCCACATGAATTCCAAAACTATGCTCGCTTCCGCCAGGCACAAGTTTTCTAAGAAATAAAACTTTGTCTTTTAATTCTTTTACAGACACATTGAAGTTTTTAATCCGATCAAATTGTTTGGACATTTCATTGAGTTCATGATAATGGGTAGCAAACAAAGTTTTAGCTTTACTTGGGTGTTCGTGCAAAAATTCAGCAATTGCCCAGGCGATAGAAATCCCATCGTAAGTACTAGTTCCACGACCGATCTCATCCAATAAAATAAGACTTCTATTGGACAGATTGTTCAAAATACTGGCGGATTCGTTCATTTCTACCATAAACGTAGATTCACCCATAGAAATATTATCGCTGGCCCCTACTCTGGTAAATATTTTATCTACTAAACCGATCTCAGCTGAAGTTGCTGGCACAAAACTACCCATCTGAGCCAGCAAAACGATGAGAGCTGTTTGCCTTAAAAGCGCAGACTTTCCACTCATATTGGGACCAGTAATCATAATGATTTGATTGGTTTCCTGATCTAGAAAAAGATCATTGCTAATGTACTCTTCTTCAGCTTTTAGCTGCATTTCAATAACCGGATGCCTCCCCTCTTTAATAGAAAGGTTAAAACTTTCATCTATAACTGGTTTAGAGTAATTATGTTCCAGAGCAAGCTGAGCAAATCCAGAAAGACAATCGAGTTGAGCAATCTGAAAAGCATTTTGTTGAATCACTTTGATGTAGTCTTGAATCCATACCACAAGCTCTTGAAATAACTTTTGTTCTAAAACTGAAATTTTTTCTTCTGCCGATAAAATTTTCTCTTCGTAGACTTTCAGTTCTTCAGTGATATAACGTTCAGCATTGACAAGAGTTTGCTTCCTCGTCCAGTCTGAAGGTACTTTATCTTTATGCGTGTGTCTGACTTCAAAATAATAACCGTATACATTATTACTTCCAATCTTTAAACTTGGAATTCCTGTTTTTTTAGATTCAGAATCGAGCATCTCTTCAAGATAGTCATGTCCTGAAAATGCAATCCTCCTGTAGTCATCCAATTCATCAGAATAACCAGACTTGATCGCATTACCTTTCAATATATTCACAGGGGACTCTTCTGAAATAGAAGAATCAATTTTAGACCTAAGGACATCACAAGGATTGAGATGGTCTGCAATTGTAATTAAAGATTCGTGCTTTGATGTTTTCAAGAGCTCCTTACAGGAGGTGAGAATGTCCAATGAATTTTTGAGCTGAAGCACCTCTCGTGGATTAATTTTTTGAGTTGCCACTTTAGATACCAAACGCTCTAAATCATTTATTTCTTTTAAAAAACCCCTCACCTCGGTTTGCAATGAAGGAAGCTCTTTAAGGAAACTAACAGTTTCTAATCGCTGATTTATTTTGAATTCGTTTTTTAGAGGAAAGGCAAGCCAACGCTTTAATAATCTACTTCCCATCGGAGATACTGTTTTATCAATAATATCGATAAGAGAGACCCCTTCTGAAGAAGTAGATTGGTACAACTCAAGATTTCTAATCGTAAACTTATCCATCCAAACATAATCTTCTTTTGGTATTCTGGATAAGTTATTGATATGCTGAAGTTGAGAATGATTCGTCTCCGACAGGTAATGAAGGATAGCTCCTGAGGCTATTAAGCCTTCATTAAAATCTTGTATACCAAATCCTTTAACTGAGGATGTCTTAAAATGAGAATTGATCAGGTTATTAGAAAAATCAAATTTAAAAACCCAATCTTCTAGATAGAAATAAGGCTGCTGACTTCCAAGTTGTTCCTGAAGTAAAGTTTTTTGCTTTTTGGAAATAAGTATCTCACTAGGTGAAAAATTCTGAATTAGCTTATCAACATCTTCAAGACTTCCTTCTGAAACCAAAAACTCGCCTGTAGAAACATCAAGAAATGAAATACCATAATTGTTTTTTTGGCCCAGTACAATTGCACAAAGGAAATTATTGTCATTTCGTGACAACACGTCATCATTGAAGGAAACACCTGGGGTTATTAACTCAGTAACTCCTCTCTTGACAATTGTTTTAGTTTGCTTTGGATCTTCAAGCTGATCACAAATGGCTACTCTCAAGCCAGCTTTAACAAGTTTAGGAAGATAGGTATTGAGGGAATGGTGTGGAAAGCCCGCAAGTTCCGAACGTTCACCTCCATTATTTCTATTGGTAAGAATAATATTTAAAATTCTTGAAGCGGTCACGGCATCTTCTCCAAAGGTTTCGTAAAAATCTCCAACTCTAAATAACAACATCGCATCAGGATATTTATCCTTGATGGTATTGTATTGCTTCATTAAAGGAGTTGTTTTAGGAACTTTAGATTTGGCCACGATTTTTTAAGGCTAAAATACTAAAATGGAGAAGGAAATCCTGCATAGATCGCTAATCTCCTTAAAAATAAAAACCCTTTCATTGTTATAATGGAGGGTTTACTATAAAGGTAGGCGTCGACCTATGCAATGACTGCCTGTGAGTACAAGTGTAACGCAGTACAAACAGCTTCGGG
>CAZOAD010000041.1:0-25122 GCA_964577705.1 uncultured Mesohalobacter sp. | reverse complement strand
TTCTAACGAAGAAGGGCTTTCTTGGATTACAGTTCCGTTTTCGTCTAAAAACTCCCAAGATGTTTCACCTGCATATTGATCTGTCAACAATGTTAAGGTAATAGTTTCTGTCGAAAAAGTCTGGCCTTGATAATTATTAATCTCTCTAGATATAATGTTATTATCTAAAAACTCATCTTGCGATCCATTTATCACAAGTGAAGCTTCCAAGTTAGTACCAAGTGTAAGATCTAAAATTGGAGATCCTATTTCTGCAATTTCTCCAGTACTCAAATTTCCTGTCCATTCAATTGTCTCTTCAGGTCCGCTACCTATTTGGTAGGTCAAAGTAGCACTAGTTACATTTTCAACTCCTCTATTTGAAATTGAAAATACCGGTGCAGCTTCATCTCCGCAAATGGGGTCACTAATATTATCTACCAATAAGGCAACATCATTATTAAAAACTTCGAGAGGTGGAAATTGGTCTAGAACGACCTGTCCTGTTCCATCAGCATCTAACCAATCTTGAAGTCTTGAAGTTGCTGAATTTCCAAAGTCCCAAGATACATCAAAACGTCCATAAAAATCAAATGCACCGTTATTGACCGTACCACTACAAGCTGCTGCACCACCAGCCAATTGGCCAACGATCCTTCCATTTTGATCAAATAATGGAGAACCTGACGATCCAGGTTCGGTAACACCAATTTCCCATTCGTCTAAAAACCAGTTATCCATATTGCTTATTCCGTTAAATGGTCTAGAATTAATTGAAGGGGAATCATCGTCCCTTGCCACTTTCATAATATCTCCACTTGGGTGATGAATTCCAACAGTATATTCTGGAATATCCCCAGATCTGTCCCAACCAGCCCATACCAAATCCCAATCATTAGGAAAAGGAGCGTTAATTTCTAAAAGAGCAAAATCAGACTTAGCATTACTTGCTAATAAAGTTGCTCCGCTTGCCGTTTGATCAAAATCACCATTTGGTGAATTTGTAGTGGTTGAACAAGAAGGATTTGGACTTACCCAGTTGAATCTAAACGCCCAATTACCTACAGAACCTCCTAGACAGTGGTTAGCAGTTAAGAAGTATTGACTTCCATCGCTACGCGTGTTATTGATCAATGAACCTGAACATAATCCATTACCGCCAACAACAATCATGGCTACCGATTTCTTTAGCTCATCCTTAAACGGGTCAAAATCTGGACCTACGGGACAATCCACATCTTGGTTGCAAGGACCAGAATCATTAAGACCTTTAGCTAGTTGAGGAATATCTTTTACACTTCTGTAACCGTGTATTACCTTGGAAATATGAAGTTGACCGTTGAATTTAGCATCCGCAGGTTCAAAATATTCTATCCAAATATTATCACCATTGATTAACCAGGTTCCAAATTGCATATCATCTCTGTTCTGTGAAGCTGTATAAGCACCTAAAAGATCCGTTTTTTCATCATTATAAAAATACAATTTAGCACCTTCAGGAATTATGAATTCATCAAACAAAAAATTCAATGTTTTAGCTCCTTCAGATTTTACGTTGAGCAACCAGACTCTATCACCATTTTTAAGTTCATTCCACTTTCCGTTTTCAAAACCTAAACTTACTTGATGCTCATATCCAAAACGAAAAGGTTGATTTTTGAGTTCGTCATTAATAGCATCCTCTTCCTGCAAGGATTTCAGGTCGAAATTAGGCATATTAAGGAGTTTGGATGATTGTAAATCCAGTTTCCAACTCTTGGGTTTTCCTTCATTTGTGACTTGAGCGCTTGAAAAAGCAAAACACATCAAAATCAATAAAAGTGATAAGTATTTATTTTTCATGTTAAAATATTTTTGAATTAAATCAAATATATAAAAAACTTTATTAAAAGAATCAGACTCAACTACTTTAACAATTGAAGCAACTGACAAAAGTGGTAAATATAAGATATTAAATATGTCAAAATGTCAACAAGTCAATTGGGTATATTATTTGAAATTAAGATTTAAAACTAATTATGGATTTTAAAAACTTCACAATAAAAACACAGGAAGCAGTCCAAAAGGCACAGCTTCTTGCTCAGGAAAATGGACATCAACAAATAGAAAATGAGCATATTTTTAAAGCTATTTCACAAGTTGATGAAAACGTCACTCCTTTTTTACTAAAAAAACTAAACGTAAATTCTCAGCTTTTTTTTCAAATACTAGATAAGAATCTTGAAAGTTTACCTAAAGTTTCAGGAGGTGATATTATGTTATCCAGAGAAGCAGGTAAGACTATGAATGAAGCTAGCATAGTAGCTAAAAAAATGAACGATGATTACGTTTCTATCGAGCATCTCATCTTGGCGATTTTTAAAAGTAAAAGTAAAGTAGCTCAGGTTTTGAAAGATCAAGGAGTGACTGAGAAGGCGCTAGAAGCTGCAATACAAGAATTGAGGAAAGGAGACCGAGTCACCTCTCAAAGTGCTGAAGACAATTATAACTCTTTAGACAAATACGCCAAAAATCTTAATAAAATGGCCGAGGATGGGAAATTAGATCCTGTAATTGGTAGGGATGAGGAAATTAGACGAATACTTCAGATTCTTTCCCGAAGAACTAAGAACAATCCTATGCTTGTTGGTGAACCTGGAACAGGTAAGACAGCTATTGCTGAAGGCTTAGCTCATAGAATTATCGCAGGAGACGTTCCTGAGAACCTAAAATCCAAGAAAATATACAGTTTGGATATGGGTGCGCTCATCGCCGGTGCAAAGTATAAAGGTGAATTTGAAGAGCGCCTTAAATCTGTTATTAAAGAGGTGACCTCAAGCGATGGAGATATTGTTTTATTCATAGATGAAATACATACTCTTGTAGGTGCTGGTGGTGGTGAAGGCGCTATGGATGCAGCAAATATTTTAAAACCTGCATTAGCTAGAGGTGAATTGAGAGCTATAGGTGCTACCACATTAGATGAATTTCAGAAGTATTTTGAAAAAGATAAAGCTTTAGAAAGACGCTTTCAGAAAGTCACAGTAAACGAGCCAGATACTGAAAGTGCCATTTCAATTCTTAGAGGGATTAAAGAAAAATACGAAACTCACCATAAAGTAAGGATCAAAGATGAAGCTATTATTGGTGCTGTGGAACTATCTCAGCGTTACATCACCAACAGATTCCTACCAGACAAAGCTATTGACTTGATGGATGAAGCTGCTTCAAAATTGAGAATGGAAATCAACTCAAAGCCAGAAGAACTTGACGTTTTGGATAGGAAAGTTATGCAGCTGGAAATTGAGATCGAAGCTATTAAACGCGAAAATGATGATACTAAACTTAAATCACTTAGAGCAGACTTAGCAGATCTTAAAGAAGAGCGAAATACACTGAATGCCAGATGGAAGAATGAAAAAGATAGTGTTGACAACATACAAAAGATAAAAACAAACATTGAGAATTATAAACTTGAAGCCGAACGCGCCGAGCGTGAAGGAGATTACGGAAAGGTTGCTGAAATTCGCTATGGGAAAATAAAAGAAGCTCAAGAAAAGTTGGAAGTTCTTCAAAATGAAGTTGAAAACCAAAAGTCTGAGAACACCTTGATTAAAGAAGAAGTAGATTATGAGGATATTGCTGAAGTTGTAGCCAAATGGACTGGTATTCCTGTCACCAAAATGTTACAGTCTGACCGTGAAAAACTCTTAAAGCTTGAAGATGAACTACATAACCGAGTTATAGGGCAAGATGAAGCCATACAAGCTGTCTCAGATGCAGTAAGAAGAAGTCGAGCTGGTCTTCAAGATCAAAACAGACCCATAGGATCTTTTCTTTTCCTTGGAACAACAGGAGTTGGAAAAACAGAATTAGCCAAAGCTCTTGCCGAATATATGTTTGACGATGAAAGTTCGATGACTCGAATAGACATGAGTGAATATCAAGAAAGACATTCTGTGAGTAGACTTGTTGGAGCACCTCCTGGATATGTCGGCTATGAAGAAGGCGGACAACTAACAGAAGCTGTAAGAAGAAAACCCTATTCGGTCATTTTATTGGATGAAATTGAGAAGGCTCACCCTGATACTTTTAATATCTTATTACAAGTTCTGGATGAAGGTCGATTGACTGACAACAAAGGACGACTGGCAGATTTCAAAAATTCAATAATTGTTATGACTTCTAATATTGGTAGTCATATCATTCAGGAAAAATATGATGCATCTGAAGACACTGAAACAGCAATGGAAAGTGCCAAAGTTGAAGTGCTTGGTTTATTAAAACAGAGCGTAAGACCTGAGTTCCTAAATAGAATCGACGATGTTGTCATGTTTACTCCACTTTCTAAAGATGATATTAAGGAAATTGTAGGATTGCAAATCAATAACCTGAAAAGAATGCTGATGAAGCAAGGCATTACCATAGATGCTACGGATGAAGCTATAAATTATTTAGCAAAGGTTGGTTTTGATCCACAATATGGAGCTAGGCCTGTTAAACGAACCATTCAAAAAGAAGTATTGAATATACTGTCCAAAGAAATTTTAGCTGAAAAAATTACTACCGATAGTATTATATTACTAGATCAATTTGATGGAAAATTAGTTTTCAGGAATCAATAGTCAATAGACTGAAAAAAAAATAAAAGTCCCGCTCTACATTTCTAGAGGCGGGACTTTTATTTCAAATCAATTTATAATATTAATCTATCCAGGTTTTATAAAGTGTATAATTTTTGGATGTACGTTTTATCATTTCAAAATTTTCTTCAGAAACAGCTTTCATTTTTTTAGCAGGAATACCAGCATAAATACTATTCGCTTCAATCTTTGTTCCCGCAGTGACAATAGCTCCAGCTGCAACAATACTTCCGCTTTCAATGACTACATGGTCCATAACAATTGCACCCATCCCAATCAGTACATCGTCTTTGATAGTACATCCGTGTACAATAGCTTTATGACCTATAGAAACTCTACTTCCTATTATGGTTGCTGCTTTTTGGTAAGTGCAATGAATAACCGCTCCGTCCTGGATGTTGGTTTCCTCCCCTATTTCAATTGAATTTACATCGCCACGAATAACTGCGTTATACCAAATACTGCAATCTTCCCCTACTTTCACATCACCCACAATTGTAGAGTTTTCAGCTAAAAAACAAGAGTCAGGTATTTTTGGAGATACCCCTTTTATAGATTGAATTAATGCCATACTATTTACTTAAATACATCTTACGTCTTCCGTAAAGCTCATAGAACGTATCATCCTTTAAACTGTCTATAAATAGAATGCTTTCTCCTGTGCTTTTCATTTCAGGCCCTAACTGTTTATTGACATTATGGAACTTATCGAAAGAAAATACGGGCTGTTTGATCGCATAACCCTCCAAATGAGGTTGAAATGTAAAATCACTTAATTTGTTTTCACCTAACATAATCTTGGTAGCATAATTTACGTAGGGTTCCTTATAAGCTTTGGCTATAAATGGAACTGTCCTGGAAGCCCTAGGATTAGCCTCGATAATATATACATTATCATCTTTGATTGCAAATTGTACATTGAGTAAACCAACAGTATTAAGGGCTAGAGCAATTTTTCTAGTGTGATCTTTGATTTGTTCCAAAACTAAGTCTCCCAAGTTGAATGGAGGAAGCAACGCATTAGAGTCACCGGAGTGTACTCCACAAGGCTCAATATGTTCCATAATACCCACGATATAAACATCTTCCCCATCACAAATCGCATCAGCTTCTGCCTCGATTGCACCGTCCAAGTAATGGTCAAGTAAAAGCTTATTATTAGGTATTTTTCTTAACAAATCAACGACATGATCTTCCAATTCTTTCTTATTGATGACAATTTTCATCCCCTGTCCTCCAAGAACATAAGAAGGTCTTACTAGAATTGGAAAATCTAGTTCCTCAGCCAAAGCCAAGGCTTCGTCTGCTGTTTCTGCAACACCAAATTCAGGATAAGGAATATTGTTTTCTTGTAACAATTTTGAGAAGCTTCCTCTGTCTTCTGCTAGATCTAAAGATTCATAGCTTGTCCCTAGGATCTTGATACCGTACCTACTTAACTTTTCAGCGAGTTTCAGAGCGGTTTGACCTCCCAATTGAACAATAACACCTTCAGGCTTCTCATGCTTAATAATGTCATAAATGTGCTCCCAGAAAACAGGTTCAAAATATAATTTATCTGCGGTGTCAAAATCTGTAGAAACCGTTTCAGGGTTACAATTAATCATGATAGTTTCATAACCGCATTCTGCAGCAGCCATGACCCCATGAACACAGCAATAATCAAATTCAATCCCTTGACCTATTCTATTGGGACCAGAACCTAAAACAATCACTTTTTTCTTATCGGTGACTAAGCTTTCATTTGCATTTTCTTGTTGACCATCTGTGTTGATGACATCAGCTTCAAAGGTTGAGTAATAGTAAGGTGTATGCGCTTCAAATTCAGCTGCACAGGTATCTACAAGCTTATAAATTCGATTCACCTTCAATTCCTCTCGTTTCGAATAAACTTCGCTTTCTAAACATTCTAGCATATGCGCAATTTGTCTATCCGCAAATCCCTTTTGTTTAGCTTCCAGCATTAAGTCTTTACTGATGGTATCGATCGAGTATTTTGAAATTTCTTTTTCTAGACTGAAAAGTTCTTCATATTGCTTTAAGAACCACATATCAATTTTTGTAATCTCGTGGATTCTACTCAGGGGAATTCCTAATTGAATAGCATCATAGATCACAAAAACTCTGTCCCAGCTTGCATACTCAAGCTTACTTAAGATTTGATTGTAATCGGTATAACTTTTTCCATCTGCACCCAATCCATTTCTTTTAATTTCCAGGGATTGAGTGGCTTTGTGCAAAGCTTCCTGAAAGGATCGCCCTATACCCATTACTTCGCCAACAGATTTCATTTGAAGGCCTAGTGTTCTATCGGAACCTTCAAATTTGTCGAAGTTCCATCTTGGAATCTTTACAATTACATAATCCAAAGTAGGTTCAAAAAATGCAGATGTAGTTTGTGTAATTTGGTTTTGGAGCTCATCCAGGTGGTAACCAATTGCTAATTTAGAAGCTATTTTTGCAATTGGATAACCAGTTGCTTTCGAAGCTAAAGCCGAAGATCTGGAGACCCTTGGATTGATTTCAATAGCAATAATATCTTCTTTATCGTCTGGGCTTACAGCAAACTGAACATTACATCCTCCAGCGAAATCGCCAATGCTACGCATCATCTTTATGGCCATATCCCTCATTTTCTGGTAAGTCTTATCGCTGAGTGTCATGGCTGGTGCAACAGTTATAGAATCTCCAGTATGTATTCCCATAGGATCCATGTTCTCTATGCTACAAATAATAGCTACATTATCATTTCGATCGCGTAACAACTCCAACTCAAATTCCTTCCATCCCAACAGAGCTTTGTCGATGATGACTTCATGAATGGGTGATGCTTCTAGACCTCTAGTCAATAATTCTTCAAACTGCTCTTCTCTGTAAACAATGGAAGCTCCACTACCACCAAGGGTAAAAGATGCTCTAATCACCAACGGAAAACCGAATTCCTGAGCTACTTCTTTTCCCTGAAGAAAAGAAGTCACCGTTTTGGAAGGGGCTACTCCTACTCCGATATCTTGCATCAGTTTTCTAAACTTTTCTCTATCTTCAGTAATGTTTATCGCATCGATATCAACCCCTATGATTTTTACACCAAAATCTTCCCAAACACCTTTATCATCTGCTTCAATACAAAGATTCAAGGCAGTTTGACCCCCCATAGTAGGAAGGACAGCATCGATCTCTGGATGTTCTTTAAGTATGTCAATAATAGACTTGGTCGTTAATGGCTTTAAGTAAACGTGGTCTGCCATTGAAGGATCGGTCATGATCGTTGCAGGGTTACTATTTATTAGTATGGTTTTGATACCTTCTTCTCTAAGAGACCTAAGAGATTGAGAACCCGCATAATCAAATTCACAAGCTTGTCCAATAACAATTGGACCAGACCCGATGATAAGCATTGTTTTGATGGTGTTGTTTTTTGGCATAACAGAACTTTTTAATAATGAAACTATAGGGTATAAAAAAAGGCGTTGCTAAAAGCAACACCTTTATATAATGATGATTAATCAATCATGTTATCGTTTTCTTAAACTCATTTCAGAAGAAACACTCAATTTCTTTCTTCCTTTAGCTCGTCTTCTTTTAAGAACTTTACGACCGTTTACAGAAGACATTCTCTCTCTGAATCCGTGCTTATTCTTTCTTTTTTTATTAGAAGGTTGAAAAGTTCTTTTCATTGTTTTATGACTTTAAAAGTATTATCTATTTTTTTGAAAACTGCGTGCAAATATACGATTCATTTTTAGTTTTACAAGCCTTGTTATAAAGTTTTTTTCAATAGTTTTTGCTAGATTTGCAGCTAAATTCAAAAGCATGTTTCACAAAAACTTCAAACTTATTATTGCTGGGCTAATTATAGCTTTGGGAATCTACCAAATTGTAGAAAATCAAATAGGTAATGGTATAGCCCTAATCCTATTTTCTGGAATATTCATTTTTCTATATTTCAAAAATGAAATGATTCTTCTGGCTTTTCTAAGATTGAGAAAGCAAGATTTTGATGGAGCTAAAAAATGGCTTGATAAAATTAAAAATCCTGAAGCAGCGCTTACTCAAAAACAACAGGGTTATTTCAATTATATACACGGATTGCTACTATCACAATCAAATATGACTAAAGCCGAAAAGTACTTTAAAAGGGCTATCAAATTAGGATTATCAATGCAGCAGGATTTAGCAATGGCAAAATTGAATTTAGCAGGAATTGCCATGACAAAACGGAGAAAACGCGAGGCCCAGCTCTTACTTAAGGAAGCTAAGTCTCTTGATAAACATGGTATGCTAAACGAACAGATTCAAATGATGAAAAAGCAAATGAAGCGTTTTTAAAACTTCTATCGGCAATATTTTTTTCTAAAATTTGAAGGAGATAGACCTGAATGTTTTACAAATGCATTTGTAAAACTTGAATTGGAAGTATATCCCAAATCAAAAGCAATTTCCTTTACAGATTGATAAGTATTCTTCAATTTTGAAGATGCTAATTCCATTTTCTGCTCAAAGATATACTGATAAGGCGTTACTCCTACTTCTTTTGCAAATTCTCTGATAAAATGAAACTTACTCCAGCCTGAAACCCTGATCAGTTCATCCGTTTTAATTTCCTGGTTGATATTGGTGTCAATATATTCCAATGCTCTTTTGATAGGTTTTGAGTACTTGCTTTCTTCAACAGTTTCGATATCAGACGCCATTTCATCAAAACCAGCCTTTTTATTGTAAAGCGCCAATTCAATGTTATTAATGATATCGATTTCTCTAAAAGGCTTTGAAAGATAACCAACAGGCTTGGTGGTTTGTATACGCTTTAAGGTTTCAATATCAGTATAGCCCGTTATGTAAATAAATGGAAGGTCAGACTTAGAATTTAGATAAGAACCTATCTGTATGCCCTCGTACTTTTTACTTAAATCAATATCTAAAAGGATGAGCTCTGGTTTGAAAGTATCAAGATTTTTGATACAACAAGAATAGCTATCACAAATATTAACATCAAAACCATTATTATCTAAAATTGTTTTAATTTCAAAGGAGACAAGTTTGTCATCTTCAACTACAAGTATTTTTGTTTTCATAGGATTGGGAATGATAGTCTTACAAATTTCTTTTTATAATCAAATTTACCTTTTAGTTGCATAACCATCAAATCAAATATCTTATATTGATTTTTAAACAAATCATGAAACTCTTCATGACTTTTAAGACTAGAAAATGTAAATTTAATGTTGACTTTATTGTCTTTATGATCAACTTCTAAGAAAACACTATCATCCAGACTCTCTCTGAAGTCATTGATCTCAATGAGAATATAACTTAGAAGTAACATCTCGTCGACCTCCACATCAATTTCTGAAATGTCGTTTAGTTCAAATTCGATGTTGTTAGTGGAGTTTTTCAGATACTGAATGAACTGAAGCATAAATGTTTGAAGGGAAACCTTCGACTCACTTGGATGAGTTTCAGACTTCCTGCTTGAATAAAATAAATCATAAACATGAGTGAGGGCGAAAATCCTGTCCACTATCACTTTTCGATCATCAAAATACTGCCTATTAGTAGCTGTTTGAATATTCATCAAACTCAGCTGAGTTTGCAAATTATTTTTAAACCTGTGAAGTGTTTTATCTAAAACTTCCCTCAATTTTTCATGGTCTTCTTGGACGTCGTTGGTCATAAATTAGGTTTCTAAAAAATTGGTATAAACAAATATAATATAATAAAAGAAATCTCTTTATAATAATTGCTAAATAGACAGAAAGATTGATTAAGAGATTCGTAATTAAATTACTTAATTTTAAAGATTAACAAATATTCTTTAAATATTGAGAAAAATTACGCTGTTTGTTTTAATCTCTTTTTCGGTTTTCTCCCAAAATGATGGAAAATACGACAGTATTCTTTTTTCTGAAATGTTAGCTATTCACCACAGTGAATTTCAAAAGAAATCTTCTTTTAATTACCATAAGGGTAATTACAAAGAGTCAGAAGAATATTTCAACTCTTTTGTAGATCTCAAATTAAAAGGCACCGTTCTAGATAATTTTAAGGTTTACAGTTTCGATAAAAAAATCAATTCAATTTATGATTTAAAAAAACCATTTTATTTGATGAGTTATGCTTCGTGGTGCGTTCCTAGTAATGGAGAACTTATGGCTTTAAAACAGTTGGTAGAAGAGAATTCCTCCTGGATGGATTTTGTTCTCATACTTTGGGACAAAAAAGAAGACGCAAAGGAATTTTCAAAACAATTTCATCCCGATATAAGAGTACTCTATGTTAATGAGTTGTATAATACTGAAACCAAAACAATTGAAATGCTAAAGCATAAATTGGGCGTACCAGTTTCTCTTACTGTAAGTGGAGACAAAACTATACTCAACATTAGAAAAAATACACAAATACACCCTTCTGTAGATAATGAGAAGGCCTCTCAAGCCTGTTACGATGATATCTCTAAAGACATTTCGTTACTTCAAAGATTTGAAAATCTCTGATTATTTAGTAAGCACCATTCTAAGCCCAAGAATGACAAGAACTACTCCGAAGATTCGTTTGAGTAGTTTTTCATCCAAACTTATCGCCAGCTTGGATCCTAAATACCCTCCAATAACAAACATTGAAGCCATTACCAGAGCATACTTCCAGTTCAGACTTCCATCTTGATAGTAGTTGTAAGCAGCAGCCAAAGTAACAGGTACTGCTAAAACAGCTAGGCTGGTTCCCTGGGCTTGGTGCTGCGAAAAACCTAAGAGCAAAATCATTAAAGGAACCATGACAACGCCTCCACCAACGCCTAGTATACCGCTAAGAAAACCAGCAATCAGTCCAACAACAACCAAAGCCAAAATTGTTAATAACCCCATACCAAAGACCTATTTTATAACTTTTATCTTGTAAACTTTTTTAGAATAATTATCCAAATGCTTATCTCTAAGCCAAGGATTATGAATCTTAAGCGTTTTGTAAGTCATATCGAATTTTTCTGCGAATCTTACAAAATCGGATACTGCCGAATCAATTTCAACTGTTTTCACGGGTTCAATTTTATAAAGATCTTTCTCTTCATAATGAAACCCAAAATCTTCAGCATTTGATAAAATGTGTTTCAAGGCGATAATTCTGAAAACATACCTCGACGTTTCAGGATTTAATAGTAAATCATAGTAATCATCTACTTCCTGACGTTTTAATTCTCTGGAGATACCAGCATTCCCTGCATTATACGAAGCTGCTGCTAAGGTCCATGAACCAAAACGCTCCTTCGAGTTCTTAAGATACTCACAGGCAACTCGTGTTGCTTTTTCTATATGATAGCGTTCGTCCACATTATTGTTGACTTCAAGACCATAATCTTGAGCAGTTCCTTTCATGATTTGCCAAAAGCCTGTTGCGCCAGCTGGAGAAACAACATGTTCTAAACCACTTTCTGCAACCGCCAAATACTTAAAGTCATCTGGAATCCCATATTCTTTTAAAATAGGCTCTATAATTGGAAAATACTTGTTTGTCCTTTTAATGAGAAGTAAGGCATTGGACTGCCAGTAGGTGTTAACCAATAATTCTCTGTCCAATCGTTCCTTAACTTCGTTTATTTCTAAAGGCGTTCTTTCACCGGCAAAATCGATTTGCTCTGGAAGATCAATTGCAAATACATTGTAATCATTTTCAAAGCTTTTTTCTGGATTGCTCTTTATTGGGTTATTTTTTTCTATGGCTATAAAACTAGTAATACCAATATAACTACCCAGGGTTAGGGTTACAATGCCTAGTGTAAATACCGATTTTTTGAAAAATGTGTCGAGTTTCATAATCTTTAATCTTTTAATTTTCCGTTAGAAATTAATGCTGGCAGATGTTTATTAAACCATCTGTATTTATTTAGTATCATAATATGCGTTCCTTCTGGGATACTCAGGCAATTCTTAATATTTTTAATTGGAAATACAGCGTCTTCATTTCCGTGAATATGTACAATATCTTTGATAGCTTGATCCTGATCCCAACATAGCATTTCTTTAATAGCCCAATCTAAATATTCTTTATCATTTACAGATAAATATTGTTGATAAAGTTTGAGTCTTTTTCTTATCAAATCTCCTACCGGTAACTTTTCAATCTGGGTAATATAATCTAGCAAACCCGTCGGTAAAATCTTGTAAACACCAGTATCTCTGGCAATTTTCATTCGTTTTGGCAGCTCATGCTTTGTTTTTACACTAGAAATGATAATCAATCTTTTTATTGTTAAAAATTTACTCATTTCTTGCACCAAAACTCCTCCAAAAGATACTCCAATAAGAACTATAGGCTCCTCTTGGTTGATCCCCTCTACCATGCGTTTTGCATATGCAGTTAAGGATTCTTCTTTTTTTGGAATTTTCCACGATAACCAAATCGTTTTATATTTCTTTTCAGGTAAGTCAATTCTTTCGAATATACTTGGATTTGCTGCCATACCTGGCATCATATAAACATTGATCACAGCTATTTATTTAGTCTTAAACCGATTACAAAAATAGGTTATAAATATATTGTTTACCTTTGCAAAACAATAAATTAATTGAAAGGTCTGTATGTTTTATTGTAAAATAAATGACCAACTTATAATAAATCTTTGAAATATGGAAAAAGACTTTGAGGTTTCAAAAAATGAGTTTCAAAGACAGTATGAAACCAAAATTGATGGCGATTTGCTAGCCGTTGAATTCTCTGAACACGACAGAAAAATTTTCCTCACTAAGTTAACAATTCCAGAGCAATATAAAGATACTGAAATTCAGAATCAGTTTATCACAAAAATTCTGGATAGTTTTAAGGATACCCGATTCAAGGTAATGCCTACCTCTCCTGAAGTAGCTAAGTTTTTTAGAAGAAATAGACTTAAATACAAAGATTTACTTCCAGCAGGAATTAGTATCTAATCATCAGAATTTAGATATTAAATTTTTGTTTTAAGACTCGGCTTTCAACATTTGATAAGCAATTGCTATTATCCCATACAATATCATTTTGTTTACTTAAATTCGCGCGTTGAAACCGCTATGAAGAAAAAAGAAGAGTTTATTGAAGTCCTTGGGGCTAGAGTTCATAATTTAAAAGACATAGACGTAAATATTCCTAGAAATAAACTTGTTGTTATTACAGGTTTATCTGGTTCCGGAAAATCGTCTCTCGCTTTTGATACGATATATGCTGAAGGGCAAAGGAGATACATAGAAACCTTTTCAGCTTATGCCAGACAATTTTTAGGAGGCTTAGAAAGACCAGATGTAGACAAAATTGATGGCCTCTCCCCAGTTATTGCCATAGAGCAAAAGACCACTTCCAAAAGCCCAAGAAGTACCGTTGGAACTATTACAGAAATCTATGATTTTCTGAGATTACTTTTTGCTAGAGTTGGAACTGCTTACAGTTATAAAACAGGCGAAAAGATGGTTAGCTTTACCGATGAGCAAATACAGAATAAAATCAAAAAAGACTTCAAAGGAAAGAGGGTTAACATATTAGCACCTGTAATCCGTTCTAGAAAAGGTCACTACAGAGAACTGTTCGAACAGGTTGCCAAACAGGGTTTTCTTAAGGTGAGGGTAGATGGCGAAATAAAGGACATTGAAAAAGGAATGAAAGTGGATCGCTATAAGATTCACGATATAGAAGTTGTTGTCGATCGACTCAAAGTTGATGACGATATTAATACCGATAAAAGACTTTCTGAAAGTATTGCCACTGCTATGAAGCAAGGTAATAATGTCATGATGATTTTGGAACACGATAAGAAAGATCCAAAATTCTTTAGCCGTAATTTGATGTGTCCAACTACAGGCATCTCCTACCCTAACCCAGAGCCCAATAATTTTTCTTTCAATTCGCCAAAAGGCGCATGTCCAAAATGTAATGGTCTTGGTGAAGTTTATGAAATTAATTTAGATCGAATTATACCAAACCCTAGCCTGTCTATAAAGGAAGGTGGTATTGAGCCTCATGGAAAAGAAAAAAGAAACAATTGGGTTTTTAAACAGCTTAGAGCCATAGCTGAGCATTTTGAATTTGACTTAAAAGATCCTATTGAAAACATTCCAAAAGAAGCTATAGAAGTTATTCTACACGGTGGTAAAGCCAGTTTCAAAAAATACAGTGAGACTTCGAAAGTGAGTAAATCATTCAGCTATAATTTTGAAGGTGTTGCTAAATTTATTGAAGATACATTTCATCAAAAGGAATCTTCTGCCGCTCTAAAGCGTTGGGCCAAAAAGTATATGGATAAAAAACCATGTGAAACTTGTGAGGGAAGTCGCTTAAAAAAAGAATCGCTTTACTACAAAATCGACGAAAAAAACATGGCAGAAATTGTCAACATGGACGTTGATGAATTAGTTGTATTCTTTAAAGACTTGCTTAAGAGATTGAACAAGAGCGAGCAAAAAATTGCTGAAGAAATCATTAAAGAAATAAAAACCCGACTTTCATTTCTAGAAGATGTTGGTCTTAATTATTTGAATCTCAATAGAGGATCCAAAACACTGTCTGGTGGTGAAGCTCAACGGATAAGATTGGCTACTCAAATCGGTTCTCAACTAGTAGGTGTTCTTTACATTCTTGATGAACCAAGTATAGGACTTCATCAGCGCGATAATGAAAAACTCATCAACTCTCTTGTTTCTTTAAGAGATGTTGGCAATTCCATCATTGTGGTTGAACACGACAAGGACATGATAGAAAGAGCTGATCATGTTATAGATATTGGCCCTCATGCTGGCAAAAATGGAGGTAGAATTATAAGTGAAGGTACCCCAGAAGCGATTCTCAAACACGATACACTCACAGCCGACTATCTTTCTGGGAAAAGAGAAATTGAAGTCCCTAAAAAACGTAGAAAAGGGAACGGAAAGCATCTACACTTGATGAATGCTACAGGAAATAATTTGAAAAACGTTTCTGTAAAAATCCCACTTGGAAAACTGATTGTCGTGACAGGTGTCTCTGGAAGTGGTAAATCCACTCTTATCAATGATACACTTTACCCTGTTCTTAATAATCATTTTTTTAATGGGAAAATGGAAGCACTTCCGCATAAAACGGTGAGAGGTCTTAAACATTTGGATAAAGTTATTGATATCAATCAATCCCCAATCGGAAGGACCCCTCGTTCCAATCCTGCTACTTACACTGGTGTATTTGGAGAAATACGCAGTTTGTTTGCGAAAACGCCTGAAGCGCTCATTCGTGGTTACAAACCTGGCAGATTCAGTTTCAATGTAAAAGGTGGTAGATGTGAAACCTGTGGTGGTGCTGGTGTAAAAGTAATAGAGATGAACTTCCTGCCCGATGTTTATGTGGAATGTGAAACTTGTATGGGTAAGCGATTCAATAGAGAAACCCTAGAAATTCGCTACAAAGGCAAGTCCATTAGTGATGTTCTTCAAATGACAATTGATGAAGCTACTTCATTTTTTGAACCCATTCCAAAAATACATAGAAAGCTAAAAACCATCAAGGATGTCGGTTTGGGATACATCACGTTAGGGCAGCAAAGCACAACTTTATCTGGCGGTGAGGCCCAGCGTATAAAACTCGCTACCGAGCTTTCCAAAATAAGTACAGGAAATACGTTTTACATTCTTGACGAGCCTACAACTGGGCTTCATTTTGAAGACATTCGGGTTTTGATGGAGGTTCTGGAGAAGCTTGTAGACAAAGGAAATTCAGTTTTAATCATTGAACACAATATGGATGTGATTAAACTTGCAGATTATATTTTTGATATAGGTTATGAAGGCGGAAAAAAAGGCGGAGAGTTGGTCGCTAAAGGAACCCCTGAGCAGATTGTAAAACACACAAAAAGCTATACCGCACAATTTTTGAAAAAAGAATTAAAAAAATAACTAGACAATGGTTGACAAACATCCAAAAAACTGGAATGAAATTAAAACAAATGATAGCTGGGCTTTGTTCAAAATCATGAGCGAATTTGTTTACGGTTACGAACGGCTAAGTGAAATTGGACCCTGTGTATCCATTTTTGGTTCTGCCAGAACAAAGCCAGGTGAAAAATACTATGAGCTTGCGGTAAAAGTTGCCAACAAAATAGTAGATGAAGGTTACGGAATCATCACTGGTGGTGGACCAGGTATAATGGAAGCAGGAAATAAAGGAGCCAATCTGGGTGGAGGAACCTCTGTGGGCCTAAATATCGATTTACCTTTTGAACAACATGATAATCCTTATATCGATTCCAATAAAAGCTTAGATTTCGATTACTTTTTTGTAAGAAAAGTAATGTTTGTAAAGTATTCTCAAGGATTTGTTGTAATGCCTGGAGGCTTTGGAACGCTGGACGAGCTTTTTGAGGCCATCACACTTATCCAAACAGGAAAGATAGACAAGTTTCCTATAATTTTGGTTGGTAGCGACTTTTGGGGAGGTTTAATGGATTGGATCAAAACAACACTAGCTAAAAAATTTAAAACCGTTAGTTTAGATGATCTAAATTTAATTCATCTTGTAGATACCGAAGACGAGGTGGTTAAAATTCTAGATGATTTCTACAATCAGTTTGATTTGAGTCCAAATTTTTAAGCTGAAGTTGAAGAGATAATTTACCTTGTTTTTTTTCTAATCAAATTCAGTAAGTATGTCTATCACAAGCATACAAATTCAACGTTTTAATTTATAGTGATTTCTTTTTATTTTTACTTGCGTACCAAGTATACCTAATTGGATTTACAGTAAAAACATATAACCCTTGAGATTCAAACTATTATTATTCGCCACTATTTTAGTCACCTTAACGAGTGTTTCTCAAAATAAGATTTCTGCTGAAATTTTGACATCAGAGGATCTCAAAACACTTACCATCACTCAAAGTATCACGTTTGAGAATTCAAGTGAAGACATTTTGGAATCCATTTATCTCTACGATTGGCTAAATGCTTTTTCCGATAAAGAAAGTCCCTTGGCAAAACGTTATGCACAGGAGTATGTAAGAAGGTTTCATTTTGCATCAAGTTATGAAAGGGGTGGAACTACCATTAATTCTTTATCTATAGGTTCATCTGAGTCAAAATGGAAACGTGTAGAAGGTCAGCCCGACCTTATTGAAATTGATCTGGTAAAGCCTTTGGCTCCAGGACAATCTATCAATATAAATCTGAATTATTCCATTATCGTTCCAGACGAAAAATTTACCGGATTTGGTTGGAATCAAAGGGAATTGAAATTAAAACATTGGCTTATTTCTCCTGCTATTTATAAAGACGAATGGATTTTATACAGCCATAAAGACTTAAATGACTATCCATTACAAAAATTGGATTATAATTTGAGTTTTGAATTTCCAAACACTTACGTCGTAAAGTCAAGCTTTGAACAAAAAAAAACAAACTCTCAACTTAATGGCTTTCAAAAAGTGAAACTTCTAGGTGAAAATTTTGTTGGATCCACTTTATTTGTTCAACGAGTGGACAATTTTGAATCCTTACAGACCGATCACGTTAAAATTCTTACAAACCTTAAAGATAGTGAGCTGAGACCGGAAATCGAAGCACTTATCCTGGATAGAATTGTGTATTTTTTAGAAGATCGTTTTGGTAAATTCAATTTTGATACCATGATGATTACTGAAGAGGATTATAACATTTCCCCTGTTTATGGACTCAATCAACTGCCAAGTTTTATAAGACCTTTTCCAGATGGATTTCAATATGATATAAAAGTCCTAAAAACCATTACAAATCAATATCTACGTCGCTCCCTACTTACGAATACAAGAGAACATCAATGGTTTCTAGATGCTATCCTGATAAAAGTAATGATGGACTATGTAGAAAATTACTACCCTGATGTAAAATTACTGGGGTCATTTTCAGAGTTTATTGGCGTAAGATGGTTTCATGCTTCAGACTTGATGTTTAATGACAGGTATAAGTTTATTCATGAAACTACCATAAGACAAAATCTTGGACAGCCTGTAGATTTTCCACAGGACAGTCTTTTAAAGTTCAATCAGAAATTATCGAACCCTTACAAAGGTGGATTAGGTTTCAAATATTTAGAGGACTACTTAGGTAAAGATGTTGTTGATGAAAGCTTAAAAATATACTTTAACGAAAGTAATTTAAAATACTCAGAACCAATTGATTATTTTGACATCCTGTCTTCAATAACTGATAAAGATATAAGTTGGTTTTACTTGAATTATTTAGGTAGCCAAAAAGACATTGATTTTAAAATTAAGAAGGTTTCAAAGATTGATGATTCCTTAGAAATTAAAATTTTAAATAAAACCAGAAATGCTATGCCTGTGGCAGTGTATCAACTAAAGGACAAAACTGTTATTTCAAAAGAATGGATTGAAGCTTTTAGAAGGGATACCGTTATTTACACCAAAGATTTGGGTAGTGATCAAGTAGCTGTGAATTACGAAGAAATTATCCCTGAAATTAATCCGAGAAATAATTTCAAAAGCAGAGGAAAACTTCTCAATAGACCTTTTCAATTTAGACTCTTGGAAGATATTGACGATCCAAAATATAACCAATTGTTTATAACACCAGAATTTACATACAATCTTTACGATGGTTTAGCTCTGGGACCTAAACTTTATAACACATCCCTCCTACCAAAGCAATTGAGTTTTAAAATTAATCCCAAATATGGTCTTACCAGTAATGCCGTAGTTGGAGGTGCTTCAATTGATTACACTCAATTTTTAAAAGGCGAAGATCTGTTCACGGTGAGGTATGGCCTAACAGGATCAAGGTTTTCGTATGATAGGGATCTATTTTATAACCGCTACTCCGGTTACATCAGTATGACTTACAGACCTCAAGATTTGAGAGATAATGCAAGGCATAATCTATCTATAAGATCGGTTAATGTAGATCAAGAAGAAAGCGAATTTGTTGAAACCGACGAACCCAATTACAATATTTTCAACATAAGATATAATTTTTCAGATAAAAACTTAGATCGCTTTTTTACGACTTCCATTGACTATCAAATCGCTCAAAAATTTAGTAAAATTTCTTCAACCTTCAGCTTTAGGAAGCTATTTAATAACAATAGACAAATCAATTTGAGGTTTTATGGAGGTCTTTTCCTCTATAACGACGCCAGAGATTCCGATTTTTTCAGCTTTGCCCTGGACAGACCCACAGATTATTTGTTTGATTATAATTACTACGGAAGAAGTGAGGAGAGCGGACTTTTCAGTCAGCAGTTTATTATGGCAGAAGGAGGTTTCAAATCTCAGTTTGACCAGCGTTTTGCAGATGATTGGATTGTTTCAACCAACGTAAGTACTACGATTTGGAACTGGATTTTTGCGTATGGTGATGCAGGCTTTTTCAAAAACAGTTTTAGCAATCCTAGGTTTGTTTATGATTCTGGTATTCGATTGAGTTTTGTAGAAGATTATTTTGAGCTGTATTTACCTGTTTACTCCAGCAATGGCTGGGAGATGGGTGAAGATAACTACGATCAACGTATTAGGTTTATAGTGACTTTGGACTTATCTACAGTATTCAAGTTATTTACCAGAAAATGGTATTAATCAAAAAGCAGATTCAAATTGAATCTGCTTTTTGATTATTTTTAGTAAGAAAGATTGTTTTAACCTATCAATTTTAAAAATTCACTCCTGGTTTCCTGGTTTTTAAATTCACCTCTAAATCCTGAGGTTGTGGTCGCTGAATTTTGCTTTTGAACCCCTCTCATCATCATACACATGTGTTGAGCTTCAATTACAATGGCAACGCCTTTTGGCTGTAAAGTGTCATTTATACATTCTAATATGTCATGAGTGAGTCGCTCTTGAACTTGCAAACGTCTGGCAAATACATCTACAATCCTTGGAATCTTACTCAAACCTACTATTTTACCGTTAGGAATGTAAGCAATATGAACTTTTCCAAAGAAAGGTAGCATGTGATGTTCACAAAGTGAATAGAGCTCAATATCTTTTATTAAAACCATGTCGTCATAATCTTCTTCGAACATAGCTCCAAGAAGAATTTCCTTTGGATCCATATCGTAACCTTGCGTCAAGAACTGCATTGCTTTGGCTGCCCGCTCTGGAGTCTTTAGGATCCCATTTCTAGAAGAATCTTCTCCTATATTTTCAATAATCGATAAGTAATTGTTTTTTATTTCTTCAACAAAAGGTTGAGAATACTCTTCGTAAGTTTTGTAAGACATGATTTAGGATTTGAGTTTATGACTAAACTTTTTTCTTAGGGTGGATAATTTTGGTTCAATGACCAGCTGGCAATATCTATTTTCAGTGAAATTGTTGTAGAAATTCTGATGTTCCTCTTCGGCTACATAAAAAACTGAAGCTTCAGAAAGTTTAGTCACAATTTTATCTTCGAAAATGTGTTCTGATTCTATTTCAGCTATAACTGATTCTGCACTCAATTTTTGATCTTGGTTATGATAAAAAATCTCACTCCTGTATTGTTCTCCCACATCATAGCCTTGTCTATTTAAGGTTGTGGGATCATGAGTGGAAAAAAAGACATAAAGCAATGTTTTGAAATCTATAACAGCTGGATCAAAAGAGAGTTGAATAGCTTCTGCGTGTCCAGTTCTTCCCATTACTACCTCTCTATATGGAGGGTTTTTTATTGTTCCACCTGTAAATCCCGACTTCACCTCTTTAACCCCTTCAAGTCTTTGAAAAACAGCTTCTGTACACCAAAAACAACCGTTTGCAAAAGTGGCTAATTCCAAATTTTGATCTGACATAAATTATATTTTGTTGAACAAATTTACGTATATATTAAACACTATTTTTTCATTTAAGGAAATATTAGTAGCTGATAAAATTGAATAGTCATCTTAACCTAATTCTCAGATTCTATTTGAATTATATTGAGCTAAATGTGAAATCTTATCAGGATAAAGAACACTGTAATCTTGTTTTTTTTAATTCAGATTTTATTCTGACTTTTGAACTTCAATTTTGATTCATGATAAAAGCTAAGAATATCAGCAAACACTATGGAGAGCTGAAAGTATTAGACTCCATTAATATAGAGATACAGCAAAAAGAAATCATTTCTATAGTAGGGCCTTCAGGAGTTGGCAAGACCACTCTGCTACAAATCCTTGGTACCCTAGAACAACCCGATAAAACGGAAGATTCTATCATAGAAATAGATGGTCAACAAATAAATGGATTAAAGAAAAAAGCATTGGCAAGATTTAGAAATGAACATATTGGATTCATTTTTCAGTTTCACCAGCTTCTCCCGGAATTTTCGGCTATTGAAAATATTTGCATTCCTGCTTTTATTCATAATACTTCAAGACATGAAGCCGAGAAAAGAGCCAAAGAATTACTGGGGTTTTTAGATTTAAAACACAGAGCAAATCATAAACCAAACGAATTGAGCGGTGGAGAGCAACAAAGAGTTGCTGTAGCCAGAGCGCTTATCAATCAACCTAAAGTTATCTTTGCAGACGAACCTTCTGGTAATCTGGATTCTGCTTCTGCAGAAAGATTACATCAGTTATTTTTAAGATTGAGAGACGAGTTTGACCAAACCTTTGTCATAGTAACTCATAATGAAGAACTGGCCAATCTGGCCGATAGAAAATTAGAGATGAGAGATGGCAAATTTGTCTAAAATCAAAAAGTTAAAGCCTTTTTTAGATGACAAGTTTGAGTTGTACAATCAATTTAAGTTTATAGCAACAGACCCTATTTCTATCCCTCATAAATTTCAAAAGAAAACCGATATTGAGATCATGGGGTTTTTGATCGCCACCATCGCCTGGGGTAATAGAAAAAGCATTCTTAATAACGGTGAAAAACTTTGTCAAATTCTTCATTATGAGCCTCTTGACTTTATTTTAAATCACACCGAAACTGACCTGGAAAAATGTAATGGCTTCGTACATAGAACGTTCAATGCTAATGATCTAAAATACTTCATCAAAGCTTTAAAAGTCATCTATTTAAAACACCATGGATTAGAAGCTATATTCAATACATATAAAACAGATAACTCGTTACAGCCTGCGATTCATCAATTTAAATCGATTTTTTTTGAGCTTGATCATGAAAGAAGAACCGAAAAGCACGTCAGTGATCCCGAAAAAAATTCAGCAGCAAAACGCATCAATATGTTTTTACGCTGGATGGTAAGAAAAGATAACAATGGTGTAGACTTTGGTATCTGGGAGAGCATATCCCCTTCCCTTTTATCTTGTCCACTCGATGTACATTCAGGCAGAATTGCTCGAGAATTAGGTCTACTACAAAGATCTCAAAACGATGCTAAGGCAGTAAAAGAGCTGGATGAGAACTTACGAATTTTGGACCCAAAAGACCCTGTAAAATATGATTTTGCCTTATTTGGTCTTGGTGCTTTCGAAAGTTTTTAGGACTAGATAAAAAACCCTAATTTTTGTATATTGCAAATTGTTAATATTTTCAATAAGTACAGATAACGTATAGATGAAGACCAATCCAAAAACTGAATCCCAAAGGCTTGCAGCACTCAGGTCTCTGGATATTTTAGATACTTTACCTGAAAAAGAATACGATCAAATTACGCAATTGGTGGCGTCTATATGCGATACGCCCGTTGCCTTAATTTCCCTTTTGGATGAAGACAGGCAATGGTTTAAGTCTAAAGTAGGTATAGATCATTGTGAAACTGAAAAAAAATATTCCTTTTGCAATTTTGCAATACAATCAGATAAAGACATTATGGAAGTATCTGATGCACGTGAGGACAAAAGATTTGAGGGTAATCCCCTTGTAGATGGGGATAATCAGGTTGTTTTTTATGCAGGAGTTCCGCTCAGAGACAAAGATGGCTATGCTTTGGGAACCCTTTGTGTGATCGATCATCAACCTAGGACACTTTCCAAAAAGCAAAAAGAAGGATTGTTTTACTTAGCAAACCAAGTCACTAAATTATTTGAACTACACTCTATGAACCGTGGTTTGGAGAAGACTAAAAAGCAATTAGAGGAGAAAAATATTCAGCTAAAGAATTTTGCCGGGGTTGTGTCTCACGATATGAAAATGCCTTTGGCCAATATGATAGTTACTATTGATGTGTTGAAAGCCAAATACAAAGATAAACTAGATGAGGTGGGTTTAGAATACCTCAATAATCTCAAAAAGTCGTCCTTTCAACTCAGTGATTACATCTCCAACATCCTTACCCATTACGAGAGTGATTCAATTACAAATGATGAGGATTCATTAGAAGAATTTGATGTACACACACTTGTGGAAGACATTGTGGAAATGCTGGATATTGGTGACGATTGTGACATTAGTTTCCCCGAAGACGCTGTAGATATATATACCAATCGCGTGGCTTTGGAACAAATCCTGCTCAATCTGATTGGAAACAGTCTTAAATACAATGACAAGCCTAAAATTGAGATCGATATTGATTTCAAGAAAGAGCCGGATTTTTATAGGTTTTTTATAAAAGACAATGGCATTGGTATTCCAAAAGACAAACAAAGGGATATTTTCAATTTGTTTTCTACCGCTGCAGAAAATGACAGGAAAGGAAATAAAGGAAATGGAATTGGACTATCTACAGTAAAAAAAATGATTCACAATTTAGGAGGAAAAATTTCTATCGAATCCACTGAAGGCGTTGGAACAACTTTTGAATTTACAGTAGAGCGCACTAGAAAATTATAAACTCTATGATTTTTGAAAAACCAAATGTTCTTTACTTCCTGTTTCTGCTTATCATCCCCATTTTAGTTCATTTATTTCAACTTAGAAAATACAAAACCACCAAATTTAGTAATGTAGCTCTTTTAGAACGGATAAAATTACAATCCAGAAAAAGCTCAACTATAAAAAAATGGTTAATCCTGATTACCAGACTTTTGGGTCTGGTTTTTTTAGTTTTGGCCTTTTCAAAACCATTTATTCCAAGTACAGAAACCGCTCTAAAAGATAACGAAATTGTTATTTACTTAGACAATTCTTTCTCAATGGAATTTCCTGGCAATCAAATGTCACTCCTAGAGGAAGCCAAGCAAAGTTTATGGGAACAACTTGGCGAGAAGCAGAGGTTTTCATTATTTACGAATAACCAGTCCTGGAAAGATGTCACCAAAAATGAAATCAAAGCGGATTTCTTTTCTATTGAACTTACGTCTGATCACTTGAGTTTTGATAACCTGCTGCTTAAAGCGGAGTCTATGTTTCAAGAGCAGGGGTCTAGCCATAGTTTATTTATCATCACAGATGCACTTAACTTTGAAGACGAAGTTGGCCTGAAGTCTTACAGTCACTTAAATCTAAATTTGATCATTAAATCACCTTCTTCTCTCAAAAATTTTACAATTGCTTCTGCAAGTTTACAATCTGGTAATACAAGCAAAGCTTTAGAAGCTGAGATCAGTTCTGAAACCAAAACCACAGAAGACATTACCGTATCTTTGTTTGATAACGACAAATTGATCGCAAAAACCAAAGCTAATTTTGAAGAATCTACATCAGCAATAGTCAGCTTTGATCTATCTAACAGTAGTT
>CAZOAD010000040.1:0-25442 GCA_964577705.1 uncultured Mesohalobacter sp. | reverse complement strand
TTCCGCCTTTTAGGGGAACTCTTTGTGATGGCACTAGGATTCGAACCTAGGACCGCCTGCTTAGAAGGCAGGTGCTCTATCCAGCTGAGCTATGCCACCTGTTTTTTGCGATTGCAAATATAGAAATAATCTTCTTTTACACAACTATACTTTTCTTATTTTATAAAATAAAAAAGTCCCGCTTTTGCGGGACTTTATAACTAATTGAAAATTAACTTATTTAGCTTTTTTCATACCATCTTCAATCATTCCAAAGAATTGATCTAGTTTAGGAAGCACTACAATACGAGTTCTTCTGTTTTTAGCTTTTCCAGCAGCTGTATCATTACTAGCTACTGGCATATATTCACCGCGTCCAGCAGCAGTCATTCTAGCAGGATCTACATTGTATTCATCCTGAAGAATTCTTACCACAGCAGTAGCTCTTTTGGTACTCAAGTCCCAATTGTCTTCGATATTTGTTCTTGAAATTGGATCAGTATCTGTGTGACCTTCCACCATAAATTCAAAATCTTTCTTATCGTTAACAACTTTAGCCACTTTTGCTAATACAGCCTTAGCTTCGTTGGTTACTTTAAACTGTCCGCTACCAAATAATAGTTTGTCTGATATAGATACGAACACAACACCTTTTTCTACACTGATTTGGATATCCTCATCATTTATGTTGTTTAATGCACCTTTAAGACTAGTTACCAATGCAAGTGTTACACTATCTTTTTTATTGATAGCATCACGCATGGTTTTGATTTGAAGATCTTTTTCCTGCATGCTCTCAAGTGAACGCTCAAGATTTTCAGCTCCTTTTTTGGAAATAGTAACCATCTCTCCGGTAGTATTTATCAAAGCTGAATTGGTGTTCTGAAGCGTTTTGATTTGGTTTTCGTAAGAAGCCATCATGTTTCTCTTTTCGTCTTCACATGCAGAAAGCTTCATCTCTGCAGTTTTTAACTCATCTTGAGTCGATTGATACTTATCTTCCATTTCTGCGAATTTCTTGTTAGAAACACAAGAGGTCATCAAGACTCCTGTAATGGCGATAGCAAATAATTTTTTCATGGGTTTAATTTTAATTTTTAATTACTCAAATTTAATGTCTGTTGTTCAGTATGTAGCTAGCTTAACAATTATTTATATCATTTAAAAAACTCATCATACTTGTCACAATTTAATACAAAACTATGCCAAACTATACTTTTAATGGTAAAATTTTGTCTTTTTTGGACTAGATGCTTTCGTTTAGTTATGAGGTTTGTCAACCTTGAGTAAAAACTGATATGTGCCTTCAATATAGCTAAAAAATGTGAGAACTTCCCCAGGAGTAAAAATCGTAGAGCTGCGACTCCATCCAATAGCATTCTTGTCAACAGAATAGGTAAGGGATTTTGATCTGAATTTTTTAAAAGTGTACTTAGAGAATTTCTAAAGTTCAAGAAGGTTTTTCTAGGACTAGAAGAGGCTAAGGTGCCTCCGCCCTGGTGGTAAACCTCGCTATCTGCAACGCACCATATGCTGTATCCTATGTTTTTAAGTCTCCAGCACAAATCAATTTCTTCTTGATGAGCAAAATAGCTTTGATCAAAACCTTCAACTTGTTCGAAACATTGTTTTCTGATAGCAAAACAGGCACCGCTGGCCCAAAAGACTTCAAGGTCAGTATCGTATTGACCGTGATCCTCTTCAATATGATCAAAAATACGTCCTCTACAATAGGGGTAGCCTAAGGCATCTATAAATCCACCTGCGGCTCCGGCATAATCAAATTTCGTAGGCTGTTGAATTGACTTTATCATAGGTTGAATTGCTGCAATTTGAGCTGACGTTTCAAATAACCTTAAAATTCCTCTTATCCAGCCATGTGTTACTTCTACATCATTGTTAAGCAAGATGAAAATATCTTCTTCTACATACTTCAGTGCTTCATTATACCCACCAGCATAGCCTAGATTACTTTCGTTTTTTATGATAATGAGTTCTGGAAACGCTTTGCTTAAGAATTCAACTGAACCGTCTGTTGAAGCATTGTCTGCAACATAAATTTTGGCGTTTTCAGAATGGGTGATCACCGAAGGGAGATACCTTTCTAAAAGTTCTTTTCCATTCCAATTTAAAATGACTACTGCTACATCCATGAGTTAATGTGAAGGTAAATGGTCTAAAAATATATAGGTTTCATCGTTGTAATCCATTTGACAAAAATAATGATTCAATCCATTTGTAATCATTAAATAATCTGCATTTAATGCCATGTTATAGCGAGCAATTTGATCGAAAGTGTCTTGGGTAATCTCAATATTTGGAGCCTTACATTCTACAATGAGTTCTATACTTCCATTAGGTTTAAAACCAACGATATCATAGCGTTTTGTGATTCCGTTCATTTGGATTTGACGTTCTTCACTGAGAAGGTTGGGGGAAAAGTTCTTTTCTGTCATCAGGTAGTTTACACAGTGTTGTCTTACCCATTCTTCAGGACTAAGTACAAGGTATTTTTTTCTCAAAATTGAAAATATAGCAGGCTTATTTTCTTTACTTTTGATTTTAAATGAATAGTCTGGAAAATTCAATTTTTGCATATCCAAAGAAACAAAATTGATTCAAATTGAAGCCTACCTTATATGAAGGATTTTAAATCTATACTCTCAGATCTCGATCAAAGAAAATTTTCACCTATCTATTTTTTGGTTGGAGAGCGAGAAACTTTTTTTGTCGATCTCATTGCCAATAAAATTGAGGATACAGTGCTTTCTGAAGAGGAGAAAGCATTTAACCAAAGCATATTATACGGTAAAGACGTGAGTTTGGATGATGTAATAGGTCAAGCGAAACAATATCCTATGATGGCTGAGCATAGAGTCATCATAATAAGGGAAGCACAAGCACTGTTGAAAAATATAGACAGTTTGTCTTCTTATGTAGAACAACCACAACACAGTACTGTATTAGTGTTTTGTGTGAAGTATAAGAAGATGGATGGCCGGCTGAAGGTGACCAAACTTCTAAAGAAAAATGCGGTTTTTTTCGAGACCAAACCCTTGTATGACAATCAAGTTCCTCAATGGATTTCAGAAACCTTATCTGCCTCTGGGTATTCTATTGCACCAAAAGCTTCAGAAATGTTGGTTGAATTTCTTGGAAACAATTTATCACATATATATAAGGAATTAGAAAAGCTTAAACATGTTTTGCCAGAAGGATCAAAAATTACACCTCAACTCATTGAAGAAAATATCGGAATAAGCAAAGACTTCAATAATTTTGAACTTACTAAAGCCATAGGAGTGAAGGATGAAGTGAAAGCACAGCAAATAGTGGCTTACTTCGATCAAAATTCTAAAAATCACCCAATTGTTTTGACTACAGCTCAATTGAATTCATTTTTTAATAAACTATTGAGATTCCATGCCCTTAAAGATAAATCACAGTTAGCTGCTGGTAGAGCTTTAGGCGTTAATCCGTTTTTTGTGAAAGATTATAGCTTTGCAGCACAGAATTATTCCATGAAGAAAGCTAGCCAGGCTATCGCAATGATTCGCGAAGTAGACTTAAAAAGCAAAGGGGTTAACTCCAATCAGATTTCAAATGGTGATCTATTGAAGGAACTACTAGTTAAACTAATGCGCTAGCCCTTAGCTTTTAATTCATCAATTTTTTTGGCTACATCATCAGCTTCTTTAAGTTTCGCATCTGACTTTTGTCGATTGCTTTTCGACAAATCGAAAGCCTCTTTTTGAAGTGTTTTATATTGATCCTGAAGTTTTTCTAATTCGGTTTTTTTCTTAAATAATCCAAACATGAGTATATTTTTATTGAAAAGATAATGACTTACGTCAATTAAAAATGATTTGATAACAAGACTTAACGAAAGATTATTGACCATTTAGACTTAACGGATCAAAGTGAGATTGCCGGTGTAAACTTTTGCATTGATTTTAAGGCGATACCAGTAGTCATCGGAGGGAAGATTTCGGCCTTGGTAAGTCCCATTCCATTCAAATGGAACTTGCTTGGTTTGAAACAAAAGTTTACCAAACCTATCGTAGATATAAACTTCAAACTCCTCAAAATGCACATCTCCAGGAATTTTGAATGTGTCATTAATTTGATCTCCATTAGGTGAGAAAAAATCAGGAATTTCTAAATATAAAAATTCATCACTCACCTGTCCACAGCCATTATTTTCTCGTACGTAAATTGTGTACAATCCGCCCGTCAAATTTCTAAAGACTGGTTCATCCTGAAAATTGATTCCATCTATTGAAAAGCTAAAATCTCCCTCGGTGGTGGTTTCTACTACAAGTGTATCATCTACTCTGGTTATTTCTTCAATTGCAGGTGACACAAAATTGGTTACTGTATAGGTTTTGGACACTACACAATTATCGGGAGTAGTCAACTCCACAGTATAGGTTCCTGCCGTATTTATTTCTACAAATGCTGTCGTTTCTCCTGTATTCCAGGAGTATGTAAGGTTGCCAAAATCTTCTCCTATAATAGTACTTTCACCTTCACAAATCTGTAAAGTTTCATCAACGACTTCGGGTATATCATAAATTTCAAATTGAATAGCCACTCGATTTGGACTGGTGCAGTTACCTTCTATTGTTGTAGCTTCAGCATAGAAAGTTCCGGTGTTTTCGGGTTGAAACTCAAATGTATCTTCGGCTAAAAGATTTCCTGCCTCAGCATTGTCGTACCAATCTACGCTTATATTTGGATTAGCTTGCACAGCAATACTTTGGTTGTTAGTTCCGCATATCAATACATCCCCAAGACTTACAGGATCTATAAAATCTATAAAGTCAATTTCAAAAACACTGGATATACTATTGCAGGCAGTAGTATTCACATTGGATTGATCCTCAGCGACTAAGGCTCTGTAAAATACAGTAGAGGTGATTTCAGGTATAAATAATAAGTTGTTGGTTTCTCCTGGTATGTTGGTCCAATTTATACCATCTGCACTTTGTTGCCATTGGTAACTTGGAGTATTATAGATACTAAAATCTGGAGTTGCATTTAGGCTAAGGTTTTCAATAGTTTCTCCTTCACAGACTTGAAGCTCTGTTTCCCCTCCGTCGCTAATGATTTCGGTGAGGTCCCCACAAGACTTAAACACAATGTCATCTATTGCCAAGTCGTTACCACAGCCGCCGCTGCCATTATTTAGCATTTTTAGAATCACAGAATTTTGTCCAGGTAGGGTTGTAAACGTGAGTCCAAATTGTTCCCAAATAGGTGTATTTGTTCCTTGAATTTGTCCAGTATCCCCCTCTGCCAAAAGGGTAGTGTCGGTTTCATCCCAGATTTGAAATTTTACGTTTACTGGGATGCCATTGCCTGAACAAACATTAGAGGAAGTATTGTAGATGTTCATTAAAAAAGCTGAAAACTCATAGGAGTTATTGATACAAAGACCAGTAATCGGGATTTGGTAAAACAAGCCAGGGTCAAAACTCGCGTTGACAATCAGAGCCTTTCCATTTGTATTGCCGGTATGATCTCCTGTATTATGAAAACTTCCAAGCTGAAATAAATTAGAAGAAATGGTGTATTCTCCATCTAAGGGAGCTTGGTTGACATAAGTGTAAGACGTTACGCTTGCAGGGAGCGGAGGGCCATTGACAGTGCCTTGACCAAAATTCTCTTCAAAAATAGGATCACCAGTATTGCCTTGACAAAACCCAAGTTGAGCCTGAGCTGAGAAACTTAAAATAAACAAAAGAAAGGTGTAAACCAGAGAAGGCTTTTTCAAATCAAATAAATTAATGAGTAAAAATACACTTAAGAGATGATAAGAGATGTTGAATAACTTGTAAATTTCCTATTAATAGTCTTCTAAAATTGAATGTTCGGTTTAACCCATGATGTTGTATCCTCCATCAACATGTCTTATTTCACCGGTGGTTCTTCCATTTGGCCTTAGAAGATTCAATACTTCATAAGCCAAATCTTCGGGTAAGGCATTACCTAGTGGGCTTTTGCGATGAGCAAACTCAACATCTTTTTCATTCAAGGTAGCATTGCCAGCTTTGCTCCCCATGTAAGGTGAAAAACGGAGACAATTGACGCGTGTTCCATTTTTTCTACCCATTTCATCTGCGAGCTCTACTGTAATACGTTCCAAAGCAGCTTTAGCAATACTTATATTTCTATAGGGGTGAAAAGTCACCTTGGATGCAGCGATATAACTAAGAGAACATATGGATGCATCAGCGTTTAACAGGTTATTTTTAAACAAATGACTGGTTAAACTTATCAGAGAAAAAGCTGATACTTCCATGGTGTCACAAAACTCCTTAAACGTAACGTCTAGCAGAGGCTTTACTACTTTATTTCTAATCGTTTTGTCCATGGCTATGGCGTGGAGAAATCCATCAACTTTTAATGACTTTGATTTAAGAGTTTGGCAAAACTCTTCAATACTTTCTTCCAGAGAAACGTCTAAGATTTCGGTCAGGGTTTCTTGGCCTAATTCTTTATGGACACTATCTTTAAAGTCCTTGAAGTTTTGATCGAGAAAGGATTTAGCTTTATCAGATAGATTCTCGTGGAATTTACTCACTCCAAGTCCTGTACAAATGACTTCACCGCCATTTTCCTTGATTTTTTTGGCCACATGCATGGCTAATGAATGCTCATCAGCAATACCTGTGATGAGATAAGTTTTTCCTTTAAGCATAAGTTTAAATTTTGATTACCATTTGTAAAGTGAAGTTCCCCAAGTCCAGCCAGCACCAACAGCTGCAAAGAGGAGCAAGTCATCTTTTTTGAATTTCTTGGCTTTATGGACTTCGTCTAGTACCAATGGAATAGTAGCGCCAGAGGTATTGGCATACCTGTCCATATTGGTCATCACCTTTTCAAAAGGCATATTAATTTTTTGAGCTATTGTTTTTAAGATACCGATGCTTGGTTGATGTGGTATCATATAACTGACCTCATCAATTGAGGTTTTATTTTTTTCTAGAAGTTCATGAATAGATTCTGGCACTACCTTGGTTGCGGTATCGAATACTTCCTTTCCATTCATTTGAAAATAATGCATCCTATTGTTCAGCGTTTCTTTCGATGCTGGGGTTTCTGAGCCTCCTCCTGGAATTGTGAAGTGCTCCTTTCCTCTTCCATCAGAATGTAAGTTGAAGTCGATAAACCCTTTGTCTTCTTCAGTTTTACTCAAAATAAGGGCACCAGCACCATCTCCAAAAAATACTGAATCTCGACGTTCCCAATCAATAATATTGGAAAAGGTATCTGCTCCAATGACCAAAACATTATTGTAAACACCATTTTTTACAAACTGATACCCTACAGAGATAGTGAATAGGGCTCCAGAACATACCGCAGCTACATCAAAA
Source organism: uncultured Mesohalobacter sp. (assembly GCA_964577705.1). Lineage (GTDB taxonomy): Bacteria > Bacteroidota > Bacteroidia > Flavobacteriales > Flavobacteriaceae > Psychroflexus. The sequence goes on along the minus strand of CAZOAD010000040.1, from coordinate 18,084 downwards.
GCTACAGCTTGAAAAGCTTTCATTTTTTCTTGAACAAAACAGGCACACGAAGGGGCTTGGCGGTCCGGGGTAGTTGTGGCTACAATAATAAGGTCAATATCTTCTACTTCGAGACCAGCATTCTTTACGGCATCTAAGCCCGCTTTGTAGGCGAGATCACTTGTGGCTTCATTTTCTACAATTCGACGCTCTTTTATCCCGAGTTTATTATAAATCCATTCATCTGAGGATCCTACACTTTCAAAAAAGGAATTAGGGACAATTTTTGGAGGCACATAAGCACCAGTTCCACTTATAAATACGTTTGGCATAGAGAATAATTTATGCGTTAAGTGGGGGAATTTAAGTTTTTAATTCACTTTTTTAGAATAAATAGTGGATAAGTCTTATAAATTTAACATTTACAGCAGGTAAGGTCTAGTTATCAAATAAATCTGAAGACAAATAGCGATCTCCACGATCACAAATTATACTTACTACAACACCATGATCTAAACCTTCACAGAGTTTTACGGCGGCTGCAGTTGCACCCCCAGAACTCATTCCTGAGAAGATACCCTCTTTTTCTGCAAGGTATCTTGCCATTTTTTTAGCTTCTTCCTCATTTACTTCGTAAATATGGTCCACTCGTTTAGGATCGTAAATTTTAGGAAGGTACTCATCTGGCCATTTTCGGATTCCAGGTATTTTGGTACCTTCAGCAGGATGTACACCTATGAGCTGAATGTTTATATTTTTTTCTTTTAAAAACCGCGAGGTTCCCATAATGGTACCCGTCGTTCCCATAGAAGATACAAAGTGAGTCACTTTTTGATCAGTATCTCGCCAAACTTCAGGCCCAGTAGTTTTATAATGAGCTTTCCAGTTATCTTCATTTCCAAACTGATTAAACATATAGTAATTGCCGGTTTTTACTTTTTCTTCAGCATAATCTCTGGAATACATGATACCTTTTTCACCATCGGTCAAGGTTACTTTAGCACCGTAAGCCTGCATAGTTTGAACGCGCTCTTTTGTAGCATTTTCTGGCATCACTAGTTCTATATCCAATCCAAAAATACCAGCAACCATTGCTAATGCGATTCCCGTATTTCCGCTGGTTGGCTCTATGAGTTTGGTGTTTTTATCAATATCACCTCGCTCCATGGCAGATTTTATCATATTGTAGGCGGCACGGTCTTTTACACTTCCCCCAGGATTTTGCCCTTCTAGTTTTAAGTACAGCCTTACATTAGGATTTTTGATCAAAGTTTTAGCTTCGACGATTGGGGTATTCCCTATCAGGTCTAATATGCTTCTGCTCATGATTTTTTATTTTCATTAATTTTAACCATAGATTTATGGGTGACTCTAGCGTTTTTAGCAACAGATTTGGTTAGCCACACGTTACCACCTATAGTTGAGCCCTCACCTACAACGGTTTCACCTCCCAATATTGTAGCATTCGCATAAATGGTAACGTCACTTTGGATGGTGGGGTGACGTTTTACGTTTTTCATTTCCTTAGTCACCAAAAGTGCTCCTAAAGTTACTCCTTGATAAATTTTTACACGATCTTCAATGACGCAGGTCTCTCCAATGACTACTCCGGTAGCATGGTCGATAAAGAAAGGATTTCCAATTTTTGCGCCTGGATTGATATCGGTGCCGGTTTGTGTATGGGCACATTCAGACATTAAGCGTGGAACCAGAGGTAAACCAAATTCAAGTAGAGCATTACTCAATCTGTATATGGCAATGGCAAAGAAACCAGGATAGGCCAAATAGACTTCTTCCAGAGAATTAGCTGCAGGATCATTTTCTTTGATGAAACACGCGTCATTATTTAGTTTCTGAAGGATATCAGGTAGTTTTCTCATGAAATCTGTCCAGATTTCTCGACAGGGATCTTCTTCTTTGAAACAAACTAAATCTGCCAAAACTTTAAATTGTGTTTCCAACTCATTCATTCCCGAACTTACCTCAGTTTCTTTATCAAAAAGAGTGAGAAAAAGCTGTTCTGTAAATTTTTCAGTTTTACTTTTAATTTGATATAAATTAGAAACCTTAGCTTTTTCAGCTTCTATTTTCTGAATGATATCTTGTTTTAATGGAGTTGACATATGGCTAAATTAAATAACTAGTGTTATCTTATAAGATTATTTAAAAACGTGAAAGTAAGAGTTCCAACCTAAAGTGCATCTTCTTTAATTCAATTTTAAATTTACTTTACAATTTATAAATCTTAATCCTCCGAAGTAAACTTCCATATTTGCAATAAAAATAAGAAATGCCTAAAGTTTTAATTATTGGAGCTGGCCTAAGTGGATTATCTACAGCTTATGCTTTAAGAAATGCCAACATTGACCTTACCCTGCTAGAGGCAAGACCAAGGCTGGGTGGTCGTATTTTTACCCGCAAAGAGAATCATCTTCATCTTGAAATGGGGGCGACTTGGTTTGGACCACAACATTCTAAGCTTATTGCCTTAGTCAACGAATTGAAAGTTCTTTATAAAGTTCAAGAAAACGGTAGAGAAGCAATCTATGACTTTAGACCTAAGGGTAATTTAGAGCGCTTTCAAATTCCAAGTCAGGGCGCTTCCACATATAAGTTTAAAGAAGGTAGCTCAGCTCTAATTAATGCCTTACATCAACAAATTTCAGCTTCAGTAGTTTATAACGAAGTCGTCAACACCATCTCTTTCGATAAGATTTTTAAAATTAAAACAAATACAAGTAAGTTTGAAGCAGACTATGTGATTCTAAGCATTCCTCCCCAATTGATAAAGGACAGCATTCAATTTGAACCTTGTTTGCCAAGTTCTTTTGAACAATTGCTATCCAATACACATACGTGGATGTCGGACTCCATTAAATTCTCAGCTGCATTTGATTCTGAGTTTTGGAAAACCGAACAATTTATAGGAACGCTTATGAGTCCTCAGCAAATCATACAAGAAATGTATGATCATAGCGATAGAGATAATTCTCAACGTGCACTGGTAGGATTTCTGAATTCTAGCTATTCAAATATTACCGGGGAGCAAAGAAAAGTTCAATTTCTAAATCAGTTACAAAGTATATTCCCTAATAAAAGGCTTGAACCTCGAGCTTACGCAGAAGTAAATTGGAGAAATGAACAATTTACAATTCATAAAAACGCTGAGGCTCTTGTTCCCCATCAAAACAATGGGAATCCCAAATTGAGAGCAGGTTTCTTTAATAATAAATTATTCTTCTCAGCCTCAGAAACGGCAGCTCAAACACCTGGTTATATGGATGGTGCCGTGCACCGTGGTCTAGAGGTAGGGGAGTTGATTAAAAATAGATTAGCGTGATGCTTTAGTATTGATCTCTGAAATTTTTTCTAAAAGAAACAGATAATCTTCGCGATTGGCTACGAAATCTAAATCTGAGATATCGATGATCTTTACATCTATTTTGTTCTGAGACTTAAAAAAGTTAAGGTACCCGTCGTGAATGCGTTTTAAATAATCGGGAGCGATATTCTGTTCATAATCACGTCCTCTTTTTTTGATATTACTTAGTAATCTTTCTATATTTTGATACAAATACACGTAAACATCAGGTTTAGGAACTTCGCTATACATGATGTCAAAAATCTTTTTGTACAAGGCGTATTCATCTTCCTGAAGAGTCACTTTAGAAAAGATCAAGGATTTATTGGGATTGTAATCTGAAATCGCAAAATCTGAAAACAAATCCAACTGTGAAATATCATCCATCAATTGCTGATGACGATCTGCCAAAAACGACATTTCCAAAGGGAAAGCAAACCGGGTTTGATCTTCGTAGAATTTGGGTAAGAATGGGTTATCTTTAAAGCGCTCCAGTATCAATTTTCCATTGAAATCTTGAGCAATCATTTCTGCCAGGCTGGTTTTTCCTGAACCAATATTTCCTTCAATTGTAAGATAATTGACTTGTCTAAACTCAGCTTTTTTGGGTTGAATTTGATCCGAAACCACTTCAATTGGCGAAGTGTCTTCACAGCTAGTCATCAAGTCTAAAACTTTTTTATTCAGTTTTGGATGAGTCAAATTCGGAACTAAATCTACCAGAGGACGCATAACAAAATTCCTTTCCACTAATTTAGGATGGGGAATCGTGAGCTTATCTGTAGTTGTGGTTTCATTACCAAAGAACAAAATATCTAGATCTATAGTTCTCGCCTTATAGCCTTTATCCTTCATTCTGATTCGACCCAACTTAAGCTCAATGGCTAAAAGTTTTTCTAAGGTAATCTTGGCAGAGAATCTTGTTTCCACTTCGATAACAGCATTTAAAAAGTCATCGCCTTCAAATCCCCAGGCTGGCGTTTTATAGATTCTTGAAACCTTTGTGACGTCGCCAATTGCTCTGCAGATTTCATAAACAGCTTTTGTTAGCCAGTTCAATTTATCACCCTGATTGCTGCCTAAAGCGATGTAAGTAGTTGTAGTGCTGTTCAATGTGTTAAGAAAATTTTAGTAAATATTGATTTACAATCGGCTGTGAAAATGCCCGATACCATGATTTTGAAGCTTAAATTTGTTGCAAAGGTATATATCAAATCCTAATTTAATTGACAGCATCACAAAAATTTTCTGCAGAGCGCATTTATCTTATTCTTGCTGCTTTGTTTATTACCTCTTTGGTCGTGTCCAACCTTATTTTCCAGAAATTTTTTTACTGGGATTTTTTTGGCTGGTATCGGTTTGAGATTTCTGTTGGAGTGCTTCCTTACCCTATAACTTTCCTTATTACAGACACGATAAGTGAGATTTATGGTAAGAAAAAAGCCAATCAGGTGGTTACACTGGGTATTTTTGCTTCCGTATTTTCACTACTTATCATTCTCATAGCAGATACGGTTCCTTCTACAACTTGGTCACCCATTGGTGATGATGTTTTTAATAATGTCTTTGGGGCTACAACAATTGCCGTTGCTGCTTCGATGCTGGCTTATTTACTGGCCCAGTATGTAGATATTTACGTTTACCATTTCTGGAAAAAATTGACCAAAGGCAAGTACCTCTGGCTTAGAAATAATTTCTCCACCTTTTCCTCTCAATTTGTTGATACATTTTCTGTTGTATTTCTACTGAGTTTATTTGGCGAATTGGAATGGGATCTTTTTGGAGGTTTGCTTTTAAGCGGATTTCTATTTAAAGCTCTCATTGCGCTATTAGATACTCCTTTACTTTATCTTATCGTTTATCTATTTCAGAAAAAGTTCAATTTGAAGCCAGGTGAAGAATTGAGTGATGATTAATTTCATAGGTTGAACAATTCTAAATTTTAATTCTTTTTTTGGTATAATAGAAAAGGCATTGCGTAATTTTAATCTCAAATTTTAATTATGAAAAAGGCTTTTAAAATTATAGGTGTTGTTGTTTTAATACTCATTATAGGATTGTTTCTAACTCCCATCTTATTCAAAGGAAGTATTGAAAAAATGGTTAAGAAAGCAGCCAATGACAATGTGAACGCCCAAGTAGAATGGTCAACATTAAATTTAAGTTTATTCAGAAATTTTCCAAATGCCAGTCTGAGCTTGGAAGAAGTAAGCATCATCAATAAAGCCCCTTTTGAAGGAGATACTCTGGTATACGCAAGAGAGTTTAACTTGGCTATGGGAATTATGCAGCTTTTTAAAGACGAGGGCTTTAGCATAGATGAAGTTTATCTGAATGAAGCATTCGTAAATGTAAAAGTAGATTCCCTTGGTAATGCCAATTATGATATTGCTAAAGCATCTCAAGCTGAAACGTCCTCCGATACAGTTCAAACCAAAAGCAAACCATTTCAGCTCAATTTGAATCATTATGAAATCAATTCTTCCCGAGTCAACTATCTTAACGAAAGTGGGAATATATTTCTTAGATTAAAAGACTTTAACCATAGTGGTGACGGCGATTTTACAGAATCCGTGTTTACTTTGAAGACACATACAGATTCTAAAATCTCATTTGATTTTGACGGAACTAATTACTTAAAAGATAACTCTATCGTTTTGGACGCCGATTTAGAAATGGACCTTGATAACATGAAATTTTCATTCCTTGAAAATGAGGCTTTAGTGAATCAACTACCGCTACAATTTGAAGGCTTCGTTCAACTTTACGATGATTATAATGATGTCGACATTGAATTTTCTACACCGTCTTCTGATTTTAAAAACTTTTTGGCTTTGATTCCTGAAGCTTATGCTTCAAATCTTGACGGCGTTACTACAACTGGAGATTTTGAGCTGAATGGTAAAATTAAAGGTCGAGTTGATGAAACTTATATTCCAAAACTAGATATAAATGCTTCTAGTTCTAATGCCTCTTTTCAATACCCGGACTTGCCTAAAAAAGTGGAGGACATTTCACTTAGGCTTGAAATCAAAAATGAAAGTGGACTCGTTGAGGATACTTACATCAATTTTAATGATATCAAATTCAGAATAGATCAGGATCGTTTTACTGGAAGCGGTTCTGTTAAGGATTTAACCACCAATATGCTGGTGGACTTGAAAGCCAAGGGGAGATTAAACCTCGCCAATATTTCAAAAGCGTATCCTATAGATTTAGAGCAGGAATTAAGTGGAATTTTGGATGCAGATTTAACCACTACTTTTGATATGAATTCAATTGAGCAAGAAGCTTATCAAAATGTGAAAGCTAAAGGTTCTATGAAATTATCCAAATTTGACTATGCTTCACCAGAACTCGCGAAGCCTCTACGTATCGAAGTGGCAACTGTAGATTTTACTACTAACGCCATTAAATTGAATAATTTTGAAATGACTGCGGGTTCCACCGATATTAATATGACTGGTAATCTTACCAATCTTATGGGATTTGTGTTTTCGGACCAACCACTGAAAGGTAATTTTAAGGCGACTTCCAATAATTTTGATGCTGCTGACTTTATGGTAGAATCTTCAGTTGATTCAACAGGTGGCAATTCTGAAGCAACCTCATCTGAAACAGCATCTGCTTCTTCAGAAGAAGCAATTAAAATTCCAAAAATTTTGGATATCAATTTGAATTTTGATGCTAAAACTGTGAAGTATGATAACCTTACACTCAAAAATGCTAAGGGAAGCCTTGCTTTAAAGGAAGAAAAGGCAATGCTTAATAATGTGAAAGCAGATATATTTGGTGGGACGATTAATCTAGACGGAATGGTGTCTACGGCAGGTTCACCAAATTTCGATATGAAATTGAGTTTGAATACCATCAAAATTTTAGAGGCTTTTGAGCAGATGGAATTGATTAAGGGACTAGCTCCAATAGCTCAAGCTCTCAATGGGATTGCTACAACAAATTTATCCCTTAAGGGGGATCTAACCAAAAGTTTGATGCCTATTTATACATCATTATCGGGAAATGCTTTAGCTAAAATTTTAAGTGCAGAAGTAGAAGAAAGCAAGATGCCATTGGTCTCCAATCTAAACAATCAATTTCAATTTTTTGATTTTAATAAATTGAAGGTCAATGATTTAATCGCAAAACTGAAATTCGACAATGGTGCTATATCCGCAGAAGATTTTAACTTCGATCTGGATGATGTTAAAGTCAATGTTTCTGGAAGTCACAACTTTGATAATTCAATGAATTATAGTCTAAACTTTAAGGTGCCAGCCAAATATTTTGGAGATGAAGTAGGTGGAAAATTAGCAGAATTGAGTGATACAGATTTAAGTTCAATGATGGTCGATGTACCAGTGAATCTATCGGGCACTTTTACAAATCCAAACATACAGGTTAATACTCAAAATGCAATTAAAAGCCTGACTGCAAAAGTGATTGAAGTTCAAAAAGAAAAGGCTAAAAATGCTTTGAAAGATAAAGCAGGAGAACAAATTGATAAGTTACTAGGTGGTGGAAATAAAGATAAAGACAGCACCAAAACCAAGGAAGAAGATGTAAAAGATAAAGTAAAGGATATCCTTGGAGGGTTCCTCAAGAACAAGAAGGACAATTAAAGTTTTATTTCTGATTACTTTATTTATAAACGTACACTTAAGCTATAGTATGAAAGCTCAAGATTATCACATTTATCCAGAGTCTATAAAAGATGAAATCAAATTGGCGCTGAATTACTTTCCCCAGCTGGATAATGTCAAAATAACATTCAGGTTTAAAACGGACATTAAAAAGTCGACAATGCAGGCTCAGCCTGATTTTAAAAGTTTGTTTAGACCAAGATCGAGACGAGAATACTTTGTTTTTATAAGTGAGAAGTTTAAAATCTCAGATCAGGAATTCAAAACTGTGAATGTACCTTCTGATATTCTAACAGGCTGGATAGGGCATGAGCTTGGTCATATTTTAGATTATGAAAATAGAGGGACTCTTAATCTGATTTGGTTTGGAATCAGGTACTTATACATGGAGAAGCATATTGTGGAAGCCGAGCGATCTGCAGATACCTTTGCTGTTAACCAGGGGATGGAAGAATATATTCTGAAGACAAAAAACTTTATATTGAATCACGCCGATATTGATGAGAATTATAAAAAGAGAATCAAACGATATTACTTATCTCCAGAGGAAATCATGCAAATTGTTCAAGAGCGCTAGTTAGTGTTCTTGAACAAATTTTTCCCACTCATAAAATTTTTCTTCATTCATTACCCGTTCCATTTTCACCTGTCCACCTTTCTTTTTATTTCTAGCGTTCCAATCGTAAAATAGATTTGGTTGAATTAGATTGACTTTAACCCCTTTCAATGCTTTGGTTCTAGCAACTTTGTAGTTCTTATTGGCTGATTTTAATTTGTCATCTAGAGCTGTTGCTACTTCTGAAGCATCTAAACTAGTATTGGAAGAACCTAAATACCAATAGTGATAAAACTCATCATCATTACCACGTTTGGCACAAATGGTATATTCAGAAATATCGATGTCAAATTGATCTTCCACTTCTTTGATAGCAGCATCCATTTTATTCACCGAAAGTTGAGAACCAACGGTATTTAAGAAAAATTTAGTTCGACCAGTAATTTTAATTTCAGCCTTCTCAATGTTTGTAAATTGTACGGTATCTCCAATAGAATAGCGCCAGGTACCGCTTACTGTACTAATAAGTAAAACATAATCTTGATTTAGCTCTACGTCTTCAATTCCAATACTTGGTGAATCTGGCTTTAAAGATCCGTCTTGATTGATATAATCTGGCTTGAAAGGCACAAATTCAAAAAAGATTCCATTATCGGTCAAAAGCTGCATAGAATCTGTTTCAGGTCGAGTTTGTAAGGCTATAAACCCTTCCGATGCAAGATAGGTATCTACTACTTCAACAGGTTTACCTGTAAGGCGTTTAAAGCTTTTTTCATAAGGTCCAAAAGCAACTCCGCCAGACGTATACACTTTTAGATTTGGCCAGATGTCATGGATAGTGTCAACATTATGATACTCTATTACTTTTTCCATCATCAACTCCATCCATGAAGGAATACCACTCAAAGCACCAATATCCCAAGTTTTGGCATTTTCTGCAATTTTCTGGACACGTTCATCCCAATCGTCAATTTTTGAGATATCCTCACCAGGCTTGTAAAATCCACGAAACCAAAAAGGGATTCTACTAGCACTTATACCACTGATTTCTCCCTCTACATGATCGTTGTTTTCCTCAAGATTGGTTGAGCTACCCAGCATCATAATTTCTTTTTCAAAGAAATCTGCTGGCAAATCGTAATTTTCCATGGCCAATACCTGTTTGATCCCAGCATTTTTGATAGCTTCAATCATGTCATCGGTTACGGGGATGCGTTTACTGGTTTTCCCTGTAGTCCCAGAACTCAAAGCAAAATAATCTGGATGCCCGGGCCAGGTTACATTCTCTTTTCCTTCATGCAACTTATGCCACCATTCACTATGCATTTTGTCATAATCAAAGTAGGGAACAGTAGATTTAAAGTTTGAATAGGAATTATCAGAATCTAAGATTTTAGAAAAATTATAATGCTTTCCGAACTCGGTGTCTTTAGCTTTCTGGAGTAAAAACTTAAGGGTCTCTCTCTGGTTTTCGGAGTGATTTGCCTCCGAAGAAATGGAGTTTCTTAAGTGAATAACGCCTTTGATGATGTTTCCTAGTATGGCCATGAATAAAATTATTTGAGGCTACTAAACTAAAGTATAACAAATGTTTATTTTAGAATAAAATATTAAATAAACTATAGATTACTTTAAAATTGAGTGGTATTCTGTTAAAAGCTATCGTTTAATATTTCTAAAATCTGAATAGCTGCATCACTAATTTTACTTCCTGGTCCAAAAACAGCTACAGCTCCAGCATCAAATAAAAACTTATAATCTGCAGAAGGAATCACCCCACCTACAATAACCATAATATCTTCTCGGCCTTGTTTTTTGAGCTCTGCGATAACTTCTGGTACCAAGGTTTTATGTCCAGCGGCCAATGAAGATACACCTAAAATGTGCACATCATTTTCTACCGCTTGTCTAGCTGCCTCCTGTGGCGTTTGAAATAGTGGACCTATATCGACATCAAAACCAACATCGGCGTAGCCAGTGGCCACTACTTTGGCTCCTCTGTCGTGGCCGTCTTGCCCCATTTTGGCAATCATGATTCTTGGACGCCGACCTTCTTTTTCGGCAAATTCATCGGCAAGCGCTTGAGCTTTGCTAAAGGATTCATCTGTTTTCATTTCTTTGCTATAAACACCACTAAAGGATTGTATTTTGGCCTGATGTCTGCCATACACTTCTTCTAAAGCATCACTTATTTCACCTAATGTAGCTCTTTCTCTAGCTGCAATAACAGCAGCTTCCAGGAGATTGCCATTTTCTTCTCTGGCAATGCGAGTCAGTGTTTTCAGACTTTCTTCTACTTTTTTAGTGTTGCGTTCAGCTTTAATTTTTAAAAGTTTTTCCAGCTGTTGTTTTCTTACAGTTTGGTTATCCACCTCCAAAGTCACGATAGGATCTTCTTGTTTCAATCGGTAAGCATTGATCCCAATAATTTTATCGGTACCACTATCTATTCTAGCTTGCTTCTTAGCAGCAGCTTGCTCTATTCTCAATTTAGGGATTCCTGCTTCAATGGCTTTGGTCATCCCGCCAAGTTCTTCTACTTCTTCAATATGCTTCCAGGCTTGCTGAGCGATATCCTGGGTCAATTTTTCAACATAATAGCTTCCAGCCCAGGGATCAACCGTATGGGTTATTCCTGTTTCTTCCTGAAGGTATATCTGAGTATTTCTTGCGATTCTGGCAGAAAAATCTGTAGGCAAGGCAATCGCTTCATCCAGCGCATTGGTATGCAGACTCTGTGTTCCTCCAAACGCTGCAGCAGTAGCCTCAATACAGGTTCTCGCCACGTTGTTAAAGGGATCCTGCTCGGTAAGTGTCCAACCACTGGTTTGAGAATGCGTTCTTAAGGCTAAGGATTTTGGGTTTTTAGGATGGAAGCGCTTGACCAGTTTTGCCCAAAGCATTCTGGCAGCCCTCATTTTAGCAATTTCCATAAAATGATTCATGCCTACCCCCCAGAAAAAAGAGAGTCTGGGCGCAAAGGTATCAATATCCATTCCTGCATCCAGCCCTTTTTTAATGTACTCCAGGCCATCAGCAAGTGTGTAAGCCAGTTCAATATCAGCTGTAGCTCCGGCTTCTTGCATATGATATCCAGAAATACTGATGCTGTTGAATTTTGGCATGTTCTGAGAGGTAAACTCGAAAATGTCTGAAATGATTTTCATCGATGGTGTAGGAGGGTAGATGTAAGTATTTCTCACCATGAATTCCTTCAAAATATCATTTTGTATCGTTCCAGAGAGCTGTTCTTGCTTCACGCCGGTTTCTTCCGCAGCGGCAATATAAAATGCCATAATGGGCAAGACAGCTCCATTCATTGTCATGGAGACCGACATCTTATCTAATGGAATCTGGTCAAATAAAACTTTCATGTCTTCGATGGTATCAATGGCGACACCTGCTTTCCCTACATCACCAACTACGCGTTCATGATCACTGTCGTAGCCTCTATGCGTCGGTAAATCGAAGGCTACAGAAAGTCCTTTCTGGCCTGCAGCAAGATTTCTTCTGTAGAAGGCATTGCTTTCTTCTGCAGTAGAGAAACCAGCATACTGCCTTATGGTCCATGGTCTTCTCACATACATCGTCGAATAAGGACCACGTAAGTTTGGTGCCAAGCCTGCTACAAAATCTCTATGCTCGATCTTGTCCAAATCCTCTTTGGAATATGACGACTTGATCTTTATCTGTTCTGCAGTTTTAAATTTCGACAACTCTTTCTGTTCTTTACGAGTAGTCGTTTTTAATGTCATCTGCTGTATATTCTTTCTTTCCATACTACGCGTTAGATTTTGAGGATGGATTAGTCTTTTCCTTTTCTAGTCTCTCCTGTTCAATGGATTCTGCCAATCTTTTTTCTAGAATAGGTTCTATAAGTGTTTTTCGCTGCTGTTGTTTTAAAAAAGGGAAGAGCTCAAGATTTTGAGACATCTGGTCTTCGAGATTTTCATAGGCATTTAGTCCTACCAATTTAAATTTACCAGCATTTACTTTAGTTTGTTCCTTTTCAGCACTTTCTTTTATTTTCTTCTGAATTTTGCCCTCGAATAATTGATGAATAAAACCTTTACCAGCTTCAATAGTTTTAAAAATGGCTAAGGCTTTTTCAGCTAATTCTTTGGTCAAATTCTGAATATAATAGGTGCCATCCACTGGATTTAAGACTTTATCAAAATAACTTTCTTGTTTTAAAATCAGCAATTGGTTTCTAGAAATGCGCTCACCAAATTCGTTCCTCTTGTGGAAGATTTCATCATAAGCCAGATTGTTGACCCAATCGGCTCCTCCTAAAATAGCACTCATGCATTCTGTCGTTGTTCTTAACATATTCATATTGTAATCGTATATGCTATGATTGCGCTTACTCGGTTCGGCTATGATGTGCAGATCCATGTTGATATTGTACTCTGAAGCCAAACTATTGACGAGAAGTCGCAGAGCTTTCAATTTTGCAATTTCAAAGAAATAATTAGAGCCTTGAGAGATAAGGAGATTGACATTTATCGAACTTATTTTAGAATCTGAATTATCTATCAGGTTTAAATATTCATTCAGATGTGCCAAACTATAGGCAAGCTGCTGGACCATAAGCCCACCTGCATTTTGATAGAGCCGCGCATCGACGTTGATCGTATTTATAAAACTTTCTAATCTTACTGTTTTTAAAAATGCAGCGATATCTTCCTTTTGACTTTTAAACCAATTCCCCGTGGAAGCCAGTTGATGAATTGGATCAAAACCCAACCAAACTTTTTTATTTTGTTTCTTTAAAACAGCATCCAACTTTTCGAAAAACTTAAAATCCTGAAATAAAAATTCGACATAAAGTGGAGTATGGTCATTACTTAAGGCTTCAAAAAACTTTAATTTTTTGTCATCAGCTTCAGGAATAGTTATCCAAAGGCTTTCAGTTCCGCGTTCTATGACATCTTTTGCGTTTTCAATAGTGATATCAACATTTTCTAGATAAAGTTTTTCAGTGACCAACCAAGATGGTGATTCTGGAAGTGAAAACTCATAATCGTGATCATCTGCATGGTAAAAAGGTTTAATATCGATACCTTCATCCGTTGAACTCACTAAGGTTTCGTTATAATCTGCACCTTTCAGATCAGCTTGTATTTTTTGCTTCCATGCTTTGGCGGAAACAGGATCAAATTCATCAAATAATATCTTACTCATCTTTATCAGTTTTTAAGCTGTCTTCGTATTCAATAATATAAATATCTTCATTTGGGCGCTTCATGAAATAGGTTTCTCTGGCAAAACGTTCTATTTCAATACTGTCTTCCAATTCATTCAAAATTCGTTTATCACTTTGTATTTCTGTTTGATAATACAGCTTATTAGCTTTTATTTCATTTATTTCTTGATTCAATTCTCTATGAATAAGCCAAGAATTACTGTCCAGAAAAAGCATCCACACTATAAAGACCGTAAGCACCAAAACATATTTGTTGCTCATGAATTTAAACCAGGTTTTTTTCTTTAGGTCTTTGTATTTCATAGTTGAAAGTTACTAAAATTAGAGGAGTCTTTCTTTTATAATCGTTTGAACTATGTCAATAGCCACCGTATTGAATCGATTGTTAGGAATAATAATGTCTGCATATTCTTTGGTAGGCTCTATAAACTGCTGATGCATTGGTTTTAAAGTCGATTTGTACCGATCCAAAACCTCGTCAAGATCTCTCCCCCGATCTGTGATATCTCTTTTGAGTCGTCTCATTAAGCGTTCATCACTATCGGCATGAACAAAAATTTTAATATCAAACATCTCTCTGATATCTGGATGCGTAAAAATTAAAATCCCCTCCAAAATCATAACTTTCCTGGGTTTGGTCGTTATGGTTTCTTCGGTTCTATTGTGTTCTTTAAAAGAGTATACAGGCTGTTCAATGGATTCGCCTGATTTCAATATTTTTAAATGCTCCACCAATAAATCAAAATCTATGGATTTGGGATGATCAAAGTTGATCTTTTTTCGCTCCTCCATCGATAAGTGTGACAAATCCTTATAGTAAGAATCTTGATAGATCACATCTACCTCATCGTGTTGCAGTTCGTTTATAATTTGATTGACCACAGTGGTTTTTCCACTTCCAGTACCTCCGGCAATGCCTATAATGAGCATAATAAATACGTTAAAAATTAATTGTTTTGCTTTGCTAGCCAGTTTTTGAAACTTTGGAAATTTTGTGGGTTGATACCATGACCCACTGGATATTCCTCGTAGGTAATGTCAATATCCAGCTTATCTAAAAAGGGCTTGTTGTGTCTAGCCCAGTCTACAGGAATCACTTGGTCCATGCTACCGTGAGAATTATACACTTTTAAATGGCTAAAATCGTTAGACTCGTAGCCTGCTTTTAGCATATTTGGATCTATATAACCAGATAGACCAACGATGTTCTTTACCAACTGTGGGTAGGAGAGACCTAAGGCAAAACTCAAAATGGTTCCTTGGCTAAACCCAAGCATAGTTATACGTTCAGCATCTATTGGATAAGCTTCAAGAGCTTGTTCTATAAATGTCTTGACCAATTCTCTGGACTGTACAGCTTGTTCTATATCGCTAAATTTTCCTTGCTGTTCATCAAAATTGATGGCATACCAGGCATTTCCCATTGGTTGAAGGGAATGAGGTGCTTTCAGTGAAATAATCATGTATTCTTCTGGCAGTTCGTCCGCAAACGAAAACAAGTCGTTTTCATCGCTGCCGTAGCCATGCAACATAAGTATGAGTGGTGCTTTTCCCGATAGGCTGGAAGGCCTTATGAGGTGTGTGAGTGATAAATCCTTAGTAGTCATTACGTCAATTTTTTAAAAGTGGTTTGGCACAGGTTTCCAATAAGCGGGACCTTATTCTTCTTCCCGGAAACAGCACCGATAAACCCATAAATCCAAAGGATAAAATAGGCCAAATAAAATGCAGATCCCATCATCAAATTGAGTGTTTCTGTGAGGCTATCGTAAAGTCCATTGATAATGACACCAAACAAAATAATAAGTAAATTGATGCCCAAAGCCTGTCTGATATGGAAACTTGCGAATTCGTGCTTGTTTTCATCGGAGTTGAGGAATAAAGCCAAGATGCTACCAAAAATGGTAAAATAAGCAACTATGGCTGGAGTTTTTCCGCTTCTTTCCTGTTTAATTTTCATAGAGCGAGTCATTGTAAATGCTTCCCAAGACTTTTCCCTTAAGGCTTTCTCCCAGAAACATGCTGTTTTTGGATTTTGAGAAGATATGTTGTTTTTGAAATTTATATTCTGAATTGGGATCGAACATGCTTAAATCTGCACGTTGGCCAGTTTCAATTATTGAAGTTGGCATTCCAAAGCTCGTCTTGGTTTTCGATAATAAACTTGAAGCTTTTTCCACACCAAATAACGTATTTAATACAGAAAACGCAGACTCTAAGCCAATACTACCGTAGCTAGCATTTTCAAATTCAAGTGCTTTGTGCTCTTCATCAATAGGTTCATGATCACAGGTCACCATGTCTATAACTCCAGCTTTTACGGCTTCTTTTAAAGCCTCAGTATCCTCCTTAGTACGTAATGGAGGAAGGATTTTGTATTTACTATCAAAACTTTTGAGCTGTTCACTTGTAAAAAATAGATGCGGTAAAGCCACACTACAGGTCACCTTTAGTCCTTTGGCTTTAGCTTCTTTAATCAATGGTATGGAGTTTTTAGTAGAAATGTTTGGGATGTGTAGTTTTCCTCCGGTATATTCTAAAATATAAAGATCTCTTGCAATCTGGAGCTCTTCGGCCAAATTTGGCATTCCCTTCAATCCGATATAAGTTGTAAATTCATCTTCATTCACTTGAGTAGATCCTGCAATAGTTATATCCTGAGGATAAGAAAAGAGTAAGCCATCAAAACTTTTGACGTATTGCAAAGCTATTTTCAACAAGTTAGCATCGGCAATGGATTTCTTAAAGTCATAAAATCCAACTGCTCCAGCCATTTGCATATCATAAAGTTCTGCAAGATTTTTCCCATCAAAATCTCTGGTGAGTGCGCCTAATGGTTTAATATCAATAAGCTGTGGATCTATTTGTTGTTGCAAAAATTTGACTGCAGAATTTGTATCGGTAACGGGATTGAGGTTTGGGTTTAAGAGAAACCCGGTAAACCCAGAGCGTCTTGCAGTTGTAACCCCATTAGCTAATGTTTCACGTTCTTCAAAACCAGGTTCTCCGAAGCACACTGAACTATCAAAGAATCCGTTAGACACATGTAAATTTTCAGAGACTATAATTTTATCGGCACGTTTTATGGCGTCTTCAATTTTAGTGATCCTACCGTTTTCTACCAGTATGTCTTTGGTTTGAAGATGGTGAGAACTCTCTGGATCCAGAATTTTAGCAGATTTTAAAAGGATGGAAGACATAGGCATTAATTTAAAAATCTAAGAATTAAAAGTTCTATCAAAAAGAAACCCGCTGCAAAAATAAGCATCCAAGTCCAAAGCTCAAGGATTTTCCTGTCTTCTGTGAACGAATTAAAAGCTTCTGTAATGGATGAGAAGCTTTGCGTCTCTAATGAGCTTAGATCCATAGGTTTGAGATGACTTTCACTTCTGTCGAAGTTGAAACTTAAGTTCAATAGAACAGAATCTCCATGTACCAATTCAAAATGACCTGCTGTTTCTGGTTGGTATTGGGTATTGATTTGGATAGCATTACCAATTCTACTTTGTTGTGGAATCACTTGTTTTTCGACATTTTTGAGTTTCAAAACTTCATCTTTTTTAAGATTTGCTTTTACATTGATAAGGTTTTCTTTACCCAGTGTAGAATATAATTGAGGAGTTGGACTACTTTTTATGGCGATATTATAAAATACGGGTACCACAAGTGGTGAATTGGTAAAATTAGATATGTTAGAATTTAAGGCTGAAGCAAAGCTGTAGAGTCTGTTGTTTTCTGCTAAAAATGATTGTCCGTTACTGAATTTTAGAATAGGAGTGAAGTCAGGATTTATATCTAAAAATTTAGAGGTAGATGGGTAATCAAAATTTTGAATTTTCTCTGAAAAGACATTTTCAAATAAAGGATGTTCAAAATTGATATTGGTAACTTCTCTTTTTACTGTTCTAGAATCACCATAAATAGCTTTAGCGTCGGTAAGTTCTCCAAAAGTAGATGAAATTGTAGATTCACTTGGAATGATAACTATGCTGCCTGCATTGTCTTTAAATGCTCTCAGTTGGCTGATGAGTATGGAATTGATGTCTTCAACTTCATTTAGAATAATAAGATTAGCTTCAGAAATTGTGGAGTAATCAAAATTAGAAATCGAATATTCTTTGAAATTAAATAAGTCCGTTTGATAGATAGAAGCTAAAAAAGATTTATATGTACTGGATTCAGAATGAAGCGATACAATATTGATTTGCTTTTCTTTATTAAGACTGAAATATAATTTGTTGTCATAGGAAAGTCCATCGGGTTCAATTTCCAGTCTAGCCTTCTGAAAACTACTGTTAGATAGATCAAAGCTGACTATTGCTGATGTAGATTCTTCAAAATT
>CAZOAD010000039.1:18727-26608 GCA_964577705.1 uncultured Mesohalobacter sp. | reverse complement strand
ATTAAGCAATGTATCGAAACCCATTAAAGCTAACTAAAACAAACCTGCCTGCATTCCTTGGAAGGCAGGATCTGTATAAAATTAAAAAAACCTGAAGTTGTGAAACTTCAGGGTTATAATTATTCAAAATCTTTGATTTATAGCTCTAGAGCTTTTTCTACATTACCATCCATCAAAAGTTCTTTTGGATCTTCCAGCGCTTCTTTGATCGCTACTAAGAAACCTACCGATTCTTTACCGTCGATAATTCGGTGGTCGTAAGATAAGGCCACGTACATAATTGGACGAATTTCCACTTTACCATCGATCGCCACCGGGCGTTCCACGATGTTGTGCATGCCCAAAATTCCGCTTTGTGGTGGGTTTATGATTGGTGTAGACAACATAGAGCCAAATACTCCACCATTGGAAATGGTAAAGGTTCCTCCAGTCATTTCGTCTACCGTGATTTTACCGTCTCTGGCTCTTAAAGCCAAACGCTTCACTTCCTGTTCCACGCCCCTAAACCCAAGATTCTCTGCATTTCGCATTACCGGCACCATCAAACCTTTAGGTCCGGACACGGCGATACTGATATCTTTATAATCGTAAGTAATCATTTCCTTACCGTCGATCATAGAATTGACTGCCGGGAACTTGTCCAGCGCTCTCACCACGGCTAAGGTAAAGAATGACATGAAGCCTAAGCTTACCCCGTGAGTTTCTTTGAATTTCTCTTTGTACTCGGCTCTTAGGTCAAAAATAGGCTGCATATTGACTTCGTTGAAAGTCGTTAACATCGCTGTTTCATTTTTAGCACTCACCAAGCGCTCTGCTACTTTTCTACGTAGCATAGACATTTTACTTTTAGACTCACCGCGTTTACCTGGTCCTGGGGTTCCCATAGATGGCTTGCCTTCGGCCTTCATAGCGTCTTCCTTGGTAATTCTACCATCTCTGCCTGTTCCTTTAACATCTTTAGGGTCTATGTTTTTCTCGTCCAGGGTTTTCTTAGCTGCCGGAGATGGGCTTCCTGAAGCATAGGTTTCTTTTGAATCTGAAGAAGACTTGCTTTTTTCATCTTTAGAAGAAGATTTCTCCTCGTCTTTAGATTCCTTTTTATCTTCTTTTTTCTCCTCTGATTTTTTATCGTCTGAAGCATCTTTAGACTCCGACTTTTCTTTTTTATCATTACCGCCAGATGGCTTTTCCGCTTCTGTATCAATTAAGCATACGACTTCCCCTACCTGAACCACATCGCCTTCTTCTGCTTTCAAGGTAATGATTCCAGAAGCTTCCGCCGGCAATTCTAAAGTTGCCTTGTCGCTATCGACCTCAGCCACTGCTTGATCTTTTTCTACGTAGTCTCCGTCTTTAACTAACCATTCTGCGATTTCAACTTCGCTAATTGACTCTCCCGGTGAAGGGACTTTCATTTCTAAAGCCATAATATTATGTATTTCGTAACTTGGTTTTTATTATTTGTAATCTTGTATACAGTTATCTTTTGAAGCATCGAATACATAATCGATCACTTCTTCGTGTCTTTTCTTAAATCGCGTCTGGCTACCTGCTGCCGGTGAGCCGTAGAAACGTCTACTACATACTCTAAAGTCTTTTGCTTTATGGTATTGTAAGAGTAAGTGCGTGTAAGCTCCCATGTTTCTTGGTTCTTCTTGAGCCCAAACTACATCTTTTGCGTTTTTATATTTCTTGATGATTTTGTCCAATTCAACTTTTGGTACTGGAAACAATTGCTCGAGTCTTACCAATGCCACATCATCTCTACCTTCTTCCTCTCTTCTCTTCTTCATGTCGAAGTAGAATTTACCCGAACAAATCACCAGTGTTTTGGTATCTTTCACTTTAGCCTTTGGATCGTCTATAACTGTTTGGAAGCTTCCTTCTGCAAGATCCTCTTTAGGTGAAACGACCTCAGCGTGCCTCAATAAACTTTTTGGAGTGAAGACGATTAAAGGTTTTCTAAAATTTGTTTTCAATTGCCTTCTTAACAAATGAAAATAGTTGGCTGGACTAGTACAGTTGGCCACAAACATGTTGTCTTTGGCACAGAGCTGAAGGTATCTTTCCATTCTTGCTGAAGAATGTTCAGAACCTTGTCCTTCATAACCGTGAGGCAATAAAAGAATTAAGCCGTTTTGAGTTTTCCATTTATCTTCTGCTGAAGAAATGTACTGGTCGATCATAATTTGAGCACCATTGCTAAAATCTCCAAATTGTGCCTCCCAGATGGTAAGGGTAGAAGGGCTTGCCATGGCATAGCCGTAATCAAAACCAACTACAGCGTACTCAGAAAGTAGTGAGTTATAGATATAAAAATGACCCTGGTCCTTATTTATGTTGTTGTGAGGTACATACTCTTCCTCATTGTTCTCAGTTTTGATCACGGCGTGTCTGTGAGAAAAAGTTCCCCTTTCCACATCCTGACCGGTAATACGAACATCGTGGCCTTCTTCTATCAATGTAGCGTAGGCAAGTAGTTCTCCCATGGCCCAGTCCAGCTCATTTTTATCGAAATACATGCCGTGACGTGTTTTCATGAGTTTGCTTACTTTCCTCATAAAGCTCTTATCTTCCGGCAGGGTAGTAATGGATTCTGCGAGTTTGGATAATTTATCCAAATCGTAAGTCGTATCTACAGGTTCAAGCATTTTATGCTTGTCGGCATATTCGTAACCTTCCCACTCTTCCTGAAGAATTTTAGTAACTACCGCTTTATCTTCTTTTTTAGAATCTTCGTATTCTTCGTTGAGTTTAGATTTTACTTTCTCTTCTAATTCGTCAAGGTATTTTTGATCGATTACTCCTTCTTCTATTAATCGATCTGCATAGATATCTCTCGGATTTTTGTGTTCTGAAATAGCTTTATACAATTGAGGCTGAGTAAATCTTGGTTCATCACCTTCATTATGGCCATA
Organism: uncultured Mesohalobacter sp.; assembly: GCA_964577705.1. Taxonomy (GTDB): domain Bacteria; phylum Bacteroidota; class Bacteroidia; order Flavobacteriales; family Flavobacteriaceae; genus Psychroflexus. Next base: position 23,690 of record CAZOAD010000039.1, on the reverse strand, counting down.
CTTTCTGTAGCCCAAAAGGTCGATAAATACATCTCTACCAAATTCCATTCTATACTGAAGCGCAAACGTCATAGCATGCACTACAGCTTCAGCATCATCTGCATTCACGTGAAGCACTGGAGACAAGGTTACTTTGGCGACGTCTGTACAATAAGTAGACGAACGTCCATCTGTATAGTTGGTTGTAAAACCAATTTGATTATTCACAACAATATGGATAGTTCCACCTGTTTTGTAACCATCGAGCTGTGCCATTTGCACAATTTCATAAGCAATCCCTTGTCCTGCAATGGCTGCATCTCCGTGTACAACAATAGGTAGAACATTTTGTTCATTCCCAAGATGATGATCGTCTTGTTTTGCTCTGGCAATCCCCTGTACAACAGCCCCTACAGTTTCTAGATGAGAGGGATTGGGAGCGATATTTAGGTTGATCTCCTTACCAGAATCGGTTTTACGAATACAGGTCCAGCCCAGGTGATATTTTACATCCCCATCAAATCCATCAACCTCGTAATCCTTACCTTCAAATTCATTAAAAATATCTTTAGCACTTTTTCCGAAAATATTAGCCAGCGTATTCAATCGCCCCCTGTGAGCCATACCCATCACAAATTCTTTGACTCCCATATTGGCAGCCCCTTCAATTAAGGTATCCAATGCTGGAATTAAAGATTCGTTTCCTTCAAGAGAGAAACGTTTTTGACCGACATAACTTTTGTGTAAGAAAGTTTCAAAGGTTACAGCCTCATTAAGCCGTCGCAGTATGTTTTTCTTCTGTTCTTCGGTATAATCAGTTTTATTTTCATTTTTATAAATCTTGTCCTGTATCCATTTTATTTCTTCTGGCTTACGGATATAAGCATACTCCACCCCAATCGAATCACAGAATACATTTTCTAGAAAATCGATAATTTGCTGAAGAGTCGCTTTTCCAATGCCGATGATTTCACCAGCTTCAAATTCGAGTTCAAGATCAGATTTAGACAATCCAAAATTTTCAATGTCTAATTTTGGTGAATATTTACGTCTTTCTCTTACAGGATTGGTTTTGGTAAACAAATGTCCCCGGTGTCTGTAACCATCAATAAGGTTAACGACTTGAAATTCTTTTTGAACATTTTCAGGAACCTGAACTTGTTGGGTTTCTTTGGATTCAGAATCTTTGAGCATCACCGTGGTGGAACCTTCGGATGACTCATCTTCGTAACCACCAGACTCCATACCAAAGTCAAAGCCTTGAAAAAAAGCTCTTAAACTGGGTTCGGTGGCATCTGGATTTTGTAAATATTGATTATAGAGATCTGCAAGTTGCGATGGATGCATCGCATTTAAAAATGAATAGTTGTCCATATTGAGATTACATCTTGTAATGTGTAATACAAAATTACGATTTCTATCCAAAACAGGGCTTCTTTGAATTAAATTTATCATTTCCTAGGACTCGCTATTGAAATCTTAAACAAAATCACAAATCAAGACTTAACAATTTTCAAAAAAAGAAGGTAGATCTTTCGAATGATTTATTTTAGCCAAAAAAATTTGATGTTGGACCTAGAAGCTTACAAAACCACTTTTCTTTCTTATATGGAAGCCCGACTTCCAGAAAAAGAACCGCGTAACTTATACGAGCCTATTGAGTATATTCTCAGACTTGGTGGTAAACGACTCAGGCCTGTATTGGTCCTGATGAGTGCCGATATTTTTGGAGGCGGACGAGACAAAGCCATGGATGCAGCACTTGCTATTGAAATTTTCCATAATTTTTCTTTGGTTCACGATGATATTATGGACGATGCGCCTTTGCGAAGAGGGAAAACCACCGTCCATGAGAAATGGAACATCAACACAGGCATTTTATCGGGAGATGCCATGCTGATCAACGCTTACCAATTGTTTGAAAATTATCCAGCAGAGCACTTTAAGCCTCTGGCCAAGCTCTTTACCAAAACGGCTATCGAGGTCTGTGAAGGTCAGCAGTATGATGTCGATTTTGAAGAGCGCGACGATGTTACCATCGAGGAGTATCTCAAAATGATCGAATATAAAACCGCTGTGCTTGTGGGAGCTGCTCTTAAAATGGGAGCGATTGTAAGTGATACTACTGAAGAGGTGCAGAACGCTATTTATGAGTTTGGAAGATTGCTCGGCATTGCCTTTCAAATTCAAGACGACTACTTAGATACCTTTGGCGACCAAGCTGTGTTTGGGAAACAAATAGGAGGCGATATTATTGAAAATAAAAAAACCTACCTCTACCTCAAAGCTTTAGAACTTGCAGATTCGAGCAGCGCAGATCAACTAAGGCATCTCTACACCATCTCACCAGAAGATCCAACCAATAAAATTGAAACGGCCAAACAAATTTTTGAAGATTCTGGTGCAAAAGACGCCACCACCAGGCGAATTAAGGAATTCACCCAAGATGCCTTTGCGCATTTGGAACGCATGGACGTTTCTTCCAAAGGCAAGACCTTTCTTAAAGAATTTGGTACCAACCTGATGAATCGTAAAATGTAAATGACTGTTCCTGCTCAGCTTAACGAGATTACTGAGAATACAGAACGTCATGGAGACGTTTGGAAACAGCTGATTCTTCAACTCAATAAAGATCTGGCTCTTGTAGGCTTGACAGAGATTGAATTGCATACCGATATCACTCCAGAGGAACTATGGAAAGGCTTAAACCCCATTTTTGAGGAGTTGATGCATCAAAAAACAGCTAGCTTTATCCACCTGTTGTATAGAATAGACATTCACGAAAAAGAAATTCAGCGACTTATGGCTGAAGATGATTTCCTGGACCTTTTAATCAAACGTGTTGTTGAAAGGAGTTACCAAAAGGTGTACTGGCGATCGGTGTATAAATGAGTTAATCTTCAGAGCCTTATCAACTAAACGTTGTGCTCTGAGTAGTGAGTATAACGACAGAGACATAAAGCACACACAGAGAACAACATCCTAAATTTTACAAATAAAACTCAGCTTTCAATACCGTCTATGCCTTACCTAAACTATTGATAGTATCATTTTTCTATTCTAAATGAAAATAAAATCTTTCGTATATTTATAAAAATTATCCTATGATTTCTAAAGCAAAACTAAAAGAACAAATTGAGAGTTTTCCGGAGCAATTTTCGATTGATGATCTTATTGAACGATTAATTTTGGTAGAAAAAATTGAGAATGGAAAAATTCAATCAGACAGCAATAAAGTTTTAAGCGAAAAAGAATTTGACAAAGAACTGAATAAATGGTTCAAATAAATTGGACTTTTCAGGCGATAAATGACTTAAAAGATATTGCCGATTATATTTCAAAAGACTCAAAAGTTTATGCCAAACGGCAAGTTTTGAAAATTCGAAACCGAACAGACATTCTAAAAACCCATAAACACACAGGAAGAAAAGTCCCTGAAGCTCAAGATGTAAACATCAAGGAAGTTTTTGAAGGAAATTACAGGATAATCTATAAAATTATTTCAGAAACTCGTGTTGATATTTTAACTATCCATCATTCAGCTAGAGATCTACGAAATAGGGGATTATAAAGAATCTAAGTATAGATTTCTGATTTACAAATAAAACTCAGCCTTAAATACCGTCTTGGCCTTTCCTAAAATATAGACACTCTCATTTTTCAGTTCTAACTGCAACTGACCTTTTCGGGCTGAAATTTGTTCTGAGCTAAGTTCTGATTTCCCTAACTCCTTAGACCAGTAGACGCCTAAAGCACAGTGGGCAGATCCCGTTACTGGATCTTCCAAAATGCCAAGGTTAGGCACAAAACACCGGCAAACGACATCTCTATCTTCTGAAGCTGAAGCTGCTGTAAAAATACTTTGTCCAAGACCAGATGCCTTCAAGGTCTTTGCGTCTGGCTGAAACTGAGCCAGGTCGTCTTCAGATTCTAGCACCAGCATGGTCCAGTCGTTGGTCACTTCAAAAGCAGCTTTAATATTTAAGCCTAAAGCTTCTGAAAAATTTGTAGTCAAAATGGGGTCCAGTTGATAGTGAGGAAACTTCATTTGATAGCCTGCACTAGTGTAACGGATTTCCAAAATATCTTTTGGAGCTTGAAAAACGATCGCCTCCCCTTCAGTAACTATCCCTAACTCATATAAAATATTAGCCGCAGATAAGGTAGCATGACCACACAGTGGCACTTCTCCTCCGGGGGTAAAATACCGAATCTTGTACTGATTAGCATTTTTCAAAACAAACGCCACTTCAGACACATTCATTTCTCTCACGAGGTTCAGCATTAAGGATTCGGAAGGAAATTGATCTTCGAGTAGCATTACAGCTGCCGGGTTGCCTTTAAAAAGTTGATCGGTAAAGGCGTCCACCTGATAAATAATAGCCATAGTTTCTTTTTAGACAAACCTAATAATTTCTGCACTTATATTGAGTTCTCGACTCCGCTCGAACATAAACATTTGAGTCTTATCTTGTGTTTCAAGTTCGAGCCTGCATGAAGGCAAAGGCAGGCGGAGTCGAGAACCGAAACAACAAGATTTCTTCATCCGTCATAATTGTCATTCTGAACGAAGTGAAGAATCTTTTGCATTTATCATTCTTATAGATTCGATAAACCACTGAAGAATCTTTTTACATCTAAAAAACCCATACGCTAAGTGATAAATATGTTGTCATTTAAGAATTACCATCAAACAAAAACTTTAACAACTATTTTATTAGTTAAACTATATATTTAGTTTATATTCGTTCATATAAACACGAAGCACATGCGACAACTCACCAAAGCCGAAGAAGAAGTCATGCAACTTTTATGGAAGAAAGGCAAAGCCAAAGTAGCAGAACTTATAGAGGACATGACCGAGCCGAAACCCGCCTACAACACCACTTCTACTATCGTTAGGATACTGGAAGATAAAGGCTTTGTGGGTCATGAAAAAGCAGGACGAGGCTACAAATACTTTGCCCTGATCGATAAAGAGACC
>CAZOAD010000039.1:2347-18710 GCA_964577705.1 uncultured Mesohalobacter sp. | reverse complement strand
ATGAGCACCAAAGATTTGGAAAGCATCCTCAACGAACTCGATAAAACTGACAAGTAATGTGGTGGTATCTCTTTGATGTAATTTTATTTCAATCCTGCTTTTTGGGGCTTTATCAGGTCTTTAAAAGGGAGACCTTTTATGCACAAAATCGGTTGTATTTAGTGGCTACTGCCCTACTATCGTTTGTGATTCCCCTACTCGACTTTGGTATTCTGACCTTTAGCTTCGGTACAGAAGAAAGTACAAGTCAAGTCGCACAGCAGTTTCAGTCTTATTTTATCCTGGGGGAAGAAGTGAACTTAAATCCTTCAGCGAACAATACAGAACCCAAGACGTTTTCCTGGAGTCTGGGGACCTGGCTTAAGCTTATTTATCTTTTAGGTATAGGTGTTTTCGCTATCAAATTCAGCATAGGCTACTGGAAACTGAAACAGCTGACTCAAAATGCCCGCTTCGATGGCATGATCGACCAGGTAAAATGTTATCGATTAAGCAATTCTGAAAATGCGTTTACCTATTGGCGATCTGTATTTATTGGCGACCAGATCTCGGAAGAGCAGCGCCAGAAAATCATGACCCATGAGCTAGAACACGCTAAAGCCTTTCACGGACTAGACCTTATGATTGTTGAAATATTTCGACTAATCTTTTGGATAAGTCCAGCGCACCACTGGCTGAAAAAAGAACTGATGCTGGTCCACGAACTCCAGGCTGACCAGGTGGCCGCAAGACACCTCAACAAACGCGATTATGCCCAGAGCTTGCTCAACCAGGCTTTTGGTACAGAGAATTTAAACTTCTCACATTCATTTTTTAACCATTCACAATTAAAACAACGACTTATGATGTTACAAAAGAAAAACTCCCGTCCACAAAATTTATTCAAATACCTGCTGATTTTGCCATTGCTCGGCTTGATGCTGACTTATACATCAACTAAAGCCCAAGATCAAGACAATAAGCAGCAAACAACTGAAAAAACTGAAATTGAAGAATTGGATAATTCAATTGGAAATGTCCCTTTTTCAGTGGTGGAAAGTGTTCCACTTTTTCCAGGTTGTGAAAACTTAGAAACTAATGAAGAACGCAAAGCGTGTATGAGCAAAAAAATCAGTGAATATGTGAATAATAATTTTGACACCAGCCTACCTAAAGATTTGGGATTGGAAGGCATAAATAGAATATATATTCAGTTCAAAATTAACAAGAAAGGTAAAGTTGTCAATGTAAATGCAAGAGCAGAAAAACCAGAGTTAGAAGTTGAAGCAGAAAGGGTCATCAATGGATTACCTGCAATGCAACCTGGAAAACAAAAAGGTCAGAATGTTGGAGTGCTTTATTCTTTACCAATTACATTTCAGCTTGGTGAGAATCTAGATAAAAAAGAAAGTCAATCTCCTATTACCAAAATAACCGAAGTAAAAGAAGAAAAAGTGAGCTATTCGGGAGATGTACCCTTTGCAGTTGTTGAAAGTGTTCCAGTATTTCCTGGTTGTGAGAGCCTCTCATCCAACGAGGAACGAAGAGAGTGCATGAGTGAAAAAATTAGTCAGTTTGTGAGTAAAAACTTCAACCTGAAAGTAGCCAAGGAAAATGGCCTAAAAGGGGTGAATAGAGTTTATGTTCAATTTAAGATTGATAAAAAAGGGAGAATTACGGATATAAATTCAAGAGCTGCGACACCTGAACTAGAAGCTGAAGGTAAAAGGGCTGTAAAAGATCTACCAAAGATGAAACCTGGACAACATAAAGGTAAAAACGTAGGCGTTCTGTACTCGCTACCTATAAAATTTGAAATTGAGTAAATGACCAAACTCATCAAACTAAATCTTATGCCTTTACTTGTGTGCTTTCTCGGGAGTGCACAAGTTAGTTATTCCCAGAATTTAGATAGCCTTTACAGTATTGGAGAATACACTAAACTTTTAAGGCATTTTGAAGCCCATCCACCCAATAATTTTAAGGATAACATCCTAAAAGCTAAAACGCTGCAAATTAAAGGGTATAATGAAAAGGCTATTCAATCCTATCAATTAGCGCTTTCAGATCGAGCAGATGCACCACTACCTCAGTTTGCTTACGCCAAATTGCTTAAGTCCAATAATCAAATACAGAAGGCCGATAGTCTTTTGACCTTATTGCACAGCAACTATCCGGAGAATCCGGAATTCGCTTTTCAACTGGGATTAGCCAAAGCCCAACGGAAAAATGCTTCCGAAGAACTTTACTTTGAAAAAGCCTTGGAGCAAGATCCTTCTCATCAAAAGGCAGCCTACGAGCTAGCTAAATTTTATTACAAAATCAAAAGCTACGAAAAAGCAGAAACTGTCAGTTTAAATGCTTTGGAATTCAATCCACTCCATAAAAGAATAATAGGGCTATTGGGACAGATTTACTATGCGCAACGAAAGTTTAAACTCGCTCTCGATCAATTTGAACACCTCGAAGACTTATCGAGTCCTCCTAAATTTGTACTGGAAAAAATGGCTATTGCTTACAAAGCTACTAAACAACTGAATAAATCAGTAACTAAGTATCAAGAGCTACTGAGGATCGAGCCCAAAAGCTACAAGTACCATTTACAACTGGCTCAGGTATACGCTCATCAAAACGTTTTTGAGGCGTCCGAATTTCACGCTCGTATGGCCATAGCCTACAAGGATACCAGTTTGGGTAATGAACGCTTCACCAAAGCCATAGCCTTAAAGGAACTGGGCAAGCTGGAAGAAGCTATCAACGAATTTCAACTTGTGATTGATGAAATCCCAGGCTATGAAAGGGCTTACGTGGAACTGGCTCTGACTGCTGATCGGCTCTATAAAGACACCGATAAAAAGTTATCAGCTTATACGCTTTACGAACAGCGCTTTGATGACGATAAGTACGCTGAATATAAAGACTTGATGTATAGAAGAATCACAGATTTAAAGCGAGAACAGCATTTTCAATCTGAGAACTAGTAAACTTTACAACTATTTTTAATGTCAAATTTCATCCTCATTTGACCTAAAACCAGCTCTTTCGAGCTGGTTTTTTTATTTCCAAAGTTAAATAAAAGTAAAACTTTGGAAACTTTCATTGTATTTAAAGTTTCCATGTCTACTTTTGTCGACTCAATGAGAGAAGATATTTTACATAAAGCAGGTGATTTGTTTTTGGAATTCGGTTTCAAGAGCGTTACCATGGACCATTTGGCTCAGGAACTTGGCGTATCCAAGAAAACTATTTACGAGTATTTTAAGAATAAATCAGAATTGGTAGAACAGGTTGCTTATTTTATTCGTGACCGCATTCATGCTGAAATTGATCTGGTTCAACTGAAAACACTGGACCCCATCGAGGAAATGATCGAAATCAAAAAAGTGGTGATGAAACGGCTCAAAAATGAGAAAACCTCGCCTCAGTTTCAATTCCAAAAATACTATCCAAAAATCTACGCCAAAATGCGGGAGTCTCAGGTTTGTAAAATGGAAGACTGTATCGGTAAAAACATTGAACGCGGTGTCCAAGAGAACTATTACCGAAAGGACATCCATAAGGTATTTACCTGTAGAATTTACATCGCAGGCATGCTCAACCTCAAGGATGAAGAACTTTTTAAAGACAGCCATCTTTCACCCAAAGAACTTTACGAAGAATTTTTAAAATACCATCTGCGAAGTATTGTAGATACCAAAGGATATAAACGCTTAATAGAATTAGAAAAACAACTCCAGGCATGAATAAAATGATCATAGGTTTGCTTTTACTCTGTGCTTTTAGCAGCTTTGCTCAAGAGTCAGAACCCAAGCCAAAACAATACGAATTTACCTTACAAGAAGCTATTGATTTTGCTATAGATAGCAGCTACGCGACCATCAACGCCAGGCGTGATGTGGCGATTGCCCTGAAGCAAAAGTGGGAAACCACAGCCGATGGCCTCCCCCAACTCGATGGCGCGGTGAGTTATGATTATAACGCTATTATTCCACTAACTCCAGTTCCTGGAGGTGAACTATTTGGCGGTGAACCAGGTGAGTTTGTGGCAATTCAATTCTCCCCAAGACAAACCATGAATGCTTCAGCAACTTTAAATCAGTTGATTTTTGACGGTTCTTACATCGTGGCTTTACAAGCTGCTAAAACCTTCCTGGAATATTCAGATAATGAAGAAACACGGACTAAGCTGGAGGTGAGAAAAGATGTGGTAAGTGCCTACGGAAATGTGTTACTCACTCAGAATTCAATTGGTATTATAGAGAACAATCTTGAAGCCGCTGAAAACAACCTCTATGAGACACGAAAAATTTACGAAAATGGTTTGGCCGAAGAAGAGGATGTAGAGCAACTACAGATCACTTACCAGCAGCTACAGAGTCAGCTCAACAACGCTAAACGAATGCGTGATATTTCTAAGGAAAGCTTAAATATGGTACTTGGTTTACCCATCCATACCGAAGTGATTTTATTAGAAGACCTGGAGAATCTTGCTAGCCGTGATGCTTTGGAAGCACAAGTTATGACGGAAGACTTACAAGTAGAAAATACGATAGACTTTAAGATCGCAGACAACTTGGTCAAACAGCGTGAGTTGGAAATGAAGCTGGAAAAAAGTAAAGCTTTACCTACGCTTTCAGCATTTGCCAATTACGGTCAAAACAGTTTTGGGGAAGATTTTGAATTCTTTTCTTCACGAGCAGATTGGTTTGAATTTTCCACCATCGGGGTGAGACTTAATGTTCCTATTTTCAGTTCTGGACAACGAAGTGCCAGAACGCAAAAGGCTAAAATTGAAATGCAAAAGGCCGAAACTCAAAAAACTCAGGCCATTAATCAAATTAAGCTTCAACTGAATAACGCTAAAAGCAATTTTGAATTTGCTGTGGATAATTATGAATTGTCCAAAAAGAATCTCGAGTTAGCAGAACGCATTGAAAATAAAAATCAAATTAAATTTAAAGAAGGTGTAGGCACCAGCTTCGAGCTGCGTCAAGCTCAGCAACAACTGTATTCTGCACAAAACGAATTGTTGCAATCCATGCTGGATATTATCAATTCTAAAGCGGAAATCGAAAAAATCATCAACACACCATTCACGAACTTTGAAAAGTAAACCCATGAAACACTTAACCTATATCATCGTTTTAGCTGGACTCCTTTTAATATCCTGTGGAGAACAACAAAAATCTGTAGAAGAGCTTGTAGAGAGTGGTACTCAGGCAGAATTAAAACAAAAGCGAGAAGCGCTTAATAAAGAAATGCGGTCGATCAAAAGCGATCTTACATCCTTAGACAGTAAGCTATCTGAATTTGAAGAAGATTATGACTATGCGTTAGTAGAAGCCTTGACATTGGCACCTAAGCAATTTAAACATTACATCAAAGTACAGGGAGAAGCAACAACCGACGAAAATATATTGATCTATCCAGAGTTTTCTGGAAATCTGGAGAACATCTACGTCAAAGAAGGAGATGAGGTTAAAAAAGGTCAAAAATTAGCCAAAATCGATGATGGTGGTCTTTCCAGTCAGCTTGCAGAAATGGAAGCCAGAAAAGAACTGGCCAAAACCCGTTTTGAACGCCAAAAACGCCTCTGGGATCAAAATATTGGTTCCGAAATACAGTATCTGGAAGCAGAAACGGCTTACGAACAAATTCAAAATTCTGTTGAACAAATGAGGAGTCAGCTTCAGAAATCTGTCATTTACGCTAGCTTTGACGGAAAAATAGATGAGGTGATCACCGACCAGGGACAAGTGGTGTCCCCTGGGCAAACTCCTATTTTCAGATTATTGAATTTGAACCAGATGTATGTCACCGCCAATGTACCCGAGAATTATGTAGGGTCTATTGAGGTTGGTACAGAAGCCATTGTTAGATTCAGCTCTATCAATAAAGAATTTAAAAGTGAAGTGACCCGAGTATCCAGTAATATAACAGAAAGCAATAGAAATTTTAGAGTGAGAGTTGCCATTCCGGATAGTGTTGCCTTTGTAAAACCCAACCTAATCGCAACAGTTCAACTTAATGACTATACGTCTGAGGCTGCGGTAGTAATTCCCGAAAACATTTTAAGAGAAGATGCTGATGGAGAATCCTTCACCTTTGCCCTGAAGATGGAAAACGATAGCATTGGTTCTGCTGATTTAAGAGAACTCAAACTCGGAAAACACTATCAGGGAGAAGTTGAAATCCTTGAGGGTTTACAACCTAAAGACATCGTAGTAACCGAAGGGGCGAGAACCGTAAAAAACGGAGAAAACGTCAAGGTTTTGAATTTTATAAATAACTAGTTGAATGGCTAAGAAGAACACTTATAAAGAATTTGGAATTTCATCGTGGGCCATCGATAATAAAATGACGGTTTATGTCATTATAGCCATCATTTTGATTGGCGGAATCATGTCTTATTACAGCATGCCCCGTGAAGATTTTCCCGAAATTGTGGAGACAAAAATATACGTCAGTTCCATAGAGCCTGGCACCTCGGTAGAGGATATTGAAAAGTTCATTACTGAGCCTCTGGAAGAAGAGTTTAAGGATGTAAAAGGCGTGAGGGAAATTACCTCATCTACCATGCAGGATTACTCCATGGTGATTGTAGAATTTGAAGAGGATGTAGAAGTTCAGGATGCCAAACAATTGATAAAAGACAAGGTAGATCAGGTAAAATCTGAAACCACCTGGCCTACCTTGGACAATGGTGCTAAAGTAGAACCTAATGTATTTGATCTGAACCTGTCTGAAGAAATTCCTATTCTCAATATCAGTTTTACGGGAAACTTCAACAAACAACAGCTGAAAGATTACGCTGAACACTTGCAGGATAAAGTCGAGCTATTGCCACAAATCAAAGAAGCGCAAGTCCGTGGAATAGACGATAAAGAGGTTGAGGTTGCTGTTGATATTTATAAAATGGCGGCCATGGAGGTAAGCTTTACAGATATTTTGACAGCGATCCGAAATGAAAATAAAACTATTTCTGGCGGAAACATCATTTCTAACGGCATCGAAAAAAATATTCGGGTCTTAGGAGAAATTGAAAATCCTAAAGAGCTTAGTGACATTGTGATCAAAGATGACGGTGGAGAGATTTACTTAGGAGATGTTGCCGAGGTCAATTTTCACACCAAAGACCCTACAACTTTTGCCAGGGATTATGGTGAGCAGGTCGTGATGCTGGACGTAAAGAAGCGCTCTGGTAAAAACATGATTGAGGCTATCGAAGAAATCAAAAAAATCGTCGATGCAGAAGTTGAGTCTTACTATCCGGACGCGCTAAACATAAGTTTATCCAACGATCAATCGGTTAAGACAGAAAATCAGGTGAACGATCTGGTTAATAACATCATTTTTGGTGTCTTACTGGTCATCATCGTCTTGATGTTTTTCTTAGGCTTTAGAAATGCGCTTTTCGTTGGAGTAGCTATTCCAATGTCTATGTTATTATCGCTTATCATTCTTTCAGCCTTTGGCTTTACCCTGAATACCATGGTGCTTTTTGGGCTGGTCATGGGTCTGGGAATGCTAGTGGACAACGGTATAGTAGTAGTTGAAAATGTGTATTCTTTGATGGATCAAGGGATGAGTCGAATAGAAGCCGCAAAGCAAGGTATTGGAGAAATCGCCTGGCCAATCATTGCCTCTACAGCTACCACTCTGGCCGCCTTTTTCCCGCTTGGGCTTTGGCCAGGAACCATTGGTAAATTTATGGTGTATTTCCCAATTACACTATCTGTAGTGCTAGGTTCTTCTTTATTTGTGGCTTTAGTGATCAATGCGATGCTGACGTCCGATTTCATGAAAGTGGAAGAGAAAAAATTGAAAAACAAACAGGTGATCCGATGGAGTTTGATCTTATTCATCATAGGTGCTATTTTCCTAGCAATAGGCTTTATTGCAGACATTGGGGCGTTTAGGGGACTAGGAAATCTAGCTATCCTCTCTTCCATCCTCCTCTGGATCTATAAATTATTTTTGATTAAAGCCATCTACTATTTCCAGTTTATCCTTTTGAAAAAGCTGGAAAATTTCTATGAAAAAACATTAAAGTTCGCCTTATACAAGAAAAAAGCCTACTTATTCTTTTTTGGTACGATTGGCATTTTGATTTTATCCTTTGTTTTAATTGGAATTGTCCAGCCTAAGGTTCTGTTTTTTCCAGAAAATCAGCCCAATCAAATCATGGCTTACATCGAATACCCGGAGGGAACCAGTATTCATAAAACCAATGCGTTAACCAAGGAGGTGGAGCAGCGTATTTTTGATGTCATTAGCAAATACGAAGATGAAGATGGCTATAATTTTATGGTAGAATCCGCCATCTCTCAGGTAGGAAAAGGTTCCGGAAACCCAAATAACAATACCGGACAAGTTAATGAAATGCCTCATCGTGGAAAAGTGACGTTATCTATGCGAGAATTTCGTCTGAGAAGAGACGTTAAAAGTAGTCAGGTTTTAAATGAGGTAAGAGAAGGTGTACAAGGTTTTCCTGGAGTATCTATTGTGGTAGAAAAGGATGCCGCAGGACCTCCAGCAGGTTATCCTATCAACATCGAACTCACAGGAGACAACTACGAATTGATGCTGGAAGAAGCGAAACGCATGAGTGAGTTTATTAATGAAACTGGCATCGAGGGTATTGAAGAATTGAAAATTGATATCAATAAATCCAAGCCCGAACTGGATGTTATCGTGGATAAAGCTAAAGCCGGAAAGCTTGGGATTTCATCCGCGCAGGTGGGACAGGTGATCAGAAGATCAGTGTTTGGTGAAGAGGCCTCCACCTTTAAGGATGATGAAGATGACTACCAGATCAACGTGCGGTTTAATGAGGAATTAAGATACGATGAAAATGCGATTTTCAATCAGCCTATCACCTTTAGAAACAATAGAGGGGAAATTATACAAACGCCCATTTCCAGTTTAATAAAAACCAAACCTGCGTCTACCTTTTCATCGATCAAGCGTAAGGACTTAAAACGTGTGATCACCTTATATTCTAATGTTTTAGGCGGTTATAACGGTAATGAAATTGTAACTCAGCTGGAAAAAGAGTTAGCTTATTTTGAACTTGAAGAAGGTATCAACTATAAGTTTACAGGGGAACAGGAAGAACAGGAAGATAATTTAAACTTTCTGCTAAAAGCCTTGCTACTGGCTGTAGGGGGTATTTTATTAATTCTGGTAGCTCAGTTTAACTCTATATCCAAACCTATAATTATCTTGACAGCGGTCATATTGAGTTTGGGCGGGGTGTTCTTTGGACTCGGTATTTTCCAAATGGACTTCATCATCATCATGACGATGATGGGTATCATTTCTTTAGCGGGAATTGTAGTCAACAATGCGATTGTGTTGGTGGATTATACGCAGATCTTGATTGACCGAAGAAAAGAAAAACTAGACTTGGATGATGACTTAATGCTCACTAGAGATCAATACTTTGAAGAAATTGTGGCAGGAGGTAAGTCGCGATTAAGACCTGTATTGCTTACCGCGATCACTACTGTTTTAGGATTAATACCACTCGCTGTAGGTTTAAATATTGACTTTTTTGGATTATTCATAGATTATGCGCCAAGTGTATATATTGGTGGAGATAATGTGATTTTCTGGGGTCCGTTGGCCTGGACCGTCATCTTCGGACTTATTTTTGCGACATTCCTCACCTTGGTTGTCGTACCAGTGATGTTTTACTTAGTAGTAAGAGCCAAGTTGAGATTTAAAAAACAACCTGAAACTGCAACTACCTCACAATAAAAGATTTGGAGAATGAAGTTTTTTAAATTAATTTTAAATAAAATCAATTTCAAATGACCAAATTTGGAAAGCTCATTGATGACAAAAAACCCATTCTGTTGAATTTCTTCGCAGACTGGAGTGAAGACTGTGAAGAAATTCACAATCAACTGAAGGATGTAAGCGCGGCTCTTGGAGACCGGGCTAAGCTCATAAAAATTGATGCAGAAAAAAATGGACAATTGGTAGATGCATTGAAAGTGAAAAAACTCCCAACCTATATGCTTTATAAATCAGGTGAAATGGTTTGGAGACAAAGCGGAAAGCTGGAAGCAAATGATCTTATTATCCTTCTAGAGGATAATTCCTGAAGTGACTAAAGAAACTTTAAAATAATTAGATTTAGCTTTGTCAAAATCAAAAATGAACTTATATTTGCAACCGCAAAACGCGCAAGTTCTTAAATACATTGGAGAGGTGGCAGAGTGGTAATGCAGCAGATTGCTAATCTGTCGACGCGAAAGTGTCGCCAGGGTTCGAGTCCCTGTCTCTCCGCTGATCTAATTAGATGTAGCGAGACCCATCTAATTTATGTAAAGTTAATACATCAATGTGTTGTAGCGCAATCCGGTCATCGCGTCCTGACTTTGATGTCGGAAAGGTCGTAGATCAAAATCGCTACAGTATCAGCTCCGAGGCTGATAAAAAACAAAAATCGGGGTGTAGCGTAGCCCGGTCATCGCGTCCCGACTTTGATGTCGGGAAGGTCACAGATCAAAATCGCTACAGTATCAGCTCCGAGGCTGATAAAAAACAAAAATCGGGGTGTAGCGTAGCCCGGTCATCGCGCCTGCTTTGGGAGCAGGAGGTCGCAGGTTCGAATCCTGCCACCCCGACGAACCGTACTTGATACGGATACAAAAACACTGTTAATCTATTGATTTTCAGTGTTTTTTGTTTTTATAGCATTATTTGATATGCTTTGATATCATTCTATCCAGTGAATGATTCGGTGAATAGTTTCTTTCCAGCATTTTACTATATTAGAACAATCATTTGATTGATTTTCACTTTCGTCTTTAACACTTTTTGTTTAACTTAAAGACACTTGTCATGCCTGATTTTACTACATTCTCCGTGCTTTTCTTCACAAGAAAACTCAACAGCAACAAAAACGAATTGTCCATTTACGCACGAATTACAGTTAATGGAAAATGCTCAGAAATGAGCTTAAAAAGGAAAACTTCAGTGAATGAATGGGATAGTTCTAAAGGACGCCTTAGAGGAAATACTCCAAAAATTAAAACACTCAACAGCTATTTAGATCAAGTCTATTCCAAGTTATTAGATACGCAAAAGAAGCTGCTAGATAAAGACAGCTTAATTACCGCTGATAAAGTCAAAGCCTCTTACCTAGGATTGGATCAAGAACATAAAACAATAATGGACATCTTAGAGTACCATAATGAAATTATGAAAACTGTTCTGAAATGGGGCACACTCAAGAACTATTATACTACTGGAAAATACCTAAAAGAGTTCCTTAAGGATAAAAAGAAAACCACTGATATTTTTCTAAAGCAAATCAACTATCAGTTTATTACTGAATTTGAAATGTTTCTCAGAGGCTACCGCCCTAAAAAAGAAAGAAAAGCCTGTGGCAACAATGGGACAATGAAGCATCTGGAACGTTTTAAAAAACTAATTAACCTCGCCATCAAATTAGAGTGGCTTGAGAAGAATCCGTTTCAAAATTATAAAATGAAGTTTGAAAAAAATGAACGTCAATTTTTATCAGAGCTTGAATTGAAGTTAGTTGAAGAAACTTATTTTAAAAATGATTCTTTAGAAAAGGTAAAAGATATGTTTTTGTTTTCTTGCTACACTGGACTCGCTTATGGTGATCTTAAGGAACTTACTACTGATCAGGTTATAAAAGGAATGGATGGTAAGAATTGGATATATACCAAACGTGCCAAAACAAATGTATCTGTAAAGGCTCCCCTACTCCACAAAGCTGATCATATCTTGAAGAAGTACAAGGAGAAAATGTATGAGCTTGAAAATAAACGTTTATTCCCAGTGCTTTCTAACCAAAAGATGAATAAGTACATCAAAGAGGTTATGAAGGCCTCAAAGGTCAGGAAACATATTACTTTTCATTCTGCAAGACATACGTTTGCCACAACCGTTACTTTATCTAATGGAGTACCTATTGAAACGGTTTCTAAACTCTTAGGGCATACTAAATTATCTACAACTCAGATTTATGCCCGTGTAATGGAAAATAAAATCAGTGATGATATGTCTAGTTTAGAAAACATAATAGCTAAAAAAGATGAAGAGGAATCATTAAAAAGGGATACAAAACAAAACATTTAAATTTCTTTTGATAACAACACAAACATTTCTATTAAGCCACACATGTTATTAAGGAAAAACATTTTTAGTATTATTTCGATAAATTAGGTAATTATTACCTCATAACTCGAAAGTTGACTAAACTGATTTAATTAGTTATTTTAAATCTAAGGACTCATTTTCAAGTTACTTATTTCAACAAAAAACAATCTAATTATAATTGCATCCTAAGATTTATGTATAAAAAAATGATTGATTAATCCATTAAATAGTTTATATTTGCATCATAGAAATTATGCAGAATTTAAATGAAAAGTAAATCTGTTCTTTTGAAACAAATATTAACCCATGAAGGGCTTTCTTCTGGGTACTCCGTTAGAGGTAAAATTACCAATATTCCTGATGGTGGGATAAAAATTATACAGCTTAAAGATTTTAATGATGATTACACCTCAATCGGTCAAGATTGCTTTCAACTTGAAATCGACAAAATAAAACCCAAGTATTACTTACAAAATGGGGATATTCTTTTCATAGCTAAAGGAGCCAATAATTATGCACTAGTCTATGAGAAAATAGATCCTCTACCTACCATCGCCTCCTCCGCTCTTTTTGTTATCCGGATAGAAAAGAGCATCGCCAATCCAAATTATGTATCTTGGTACATCAATCAACATAAAGTTCAAAATTATTTTAAAACCAATGAAGCTGGGACCTATGTAACCAATATCAATAGAAAAACCATTGAAGAAATCCCAATACAATTGCCTTCTTTATATATTCAAGATAAAATAGCCAAAGTGGCTCGATTACATGTCAAAGAAAAACAGCTTACTACTGACATCAGCAACCTCAACGATAAATTAATCACAAGTCAATTATTCAATCAACTCTAATTATGTCTACCAAAATCAAACCTACTCAAAACCAAATCAACAATGCGCTTTGGAACGCTTGCGACACCTTCAGAGGTGCGTTCGATTCTTCTGAGTACAAAAACTACATTCTAGTATTCATGTTTTTAAAATATCTGAGTGATGTTTGGAAAGATCACTACAACCTATTGAAGGAACAATACGGAGACGACGAAGAATTGATTCAGCGGAAATTGAAACGAGAACGCTTTGTTTTGCCCCCTAAATGCAACTTTGATTTTATTTATGAACACCGAAATGATAGCGATATCGGTGAAAAAATTGATAAGATTTTCGCCAAAATTGAAGAACGGAATATCGAAAAACTTGATGGCGTATTTAGAAATATCAGCTTCAATTCTGATAAACTTGGGCAAACCAAAGACAGAAATCGCCGCTTAAAGAACCTGATCAATGATTTCGCCAAACCTGAACTCGATTTTCGACCTTCATTATGGGAAGATAAAGAAGATATTCTAGGAGAAGCCTACATGTATCTTTTGGAAAAATTTGCTTCTGGAGCAGGCAAAAAAGGTGGTGAATTTTTTACACCAAAAGAAGTTTCTGGCTTATTAGCTAAACTAGTAGCTCCAAAGGAAGGCGATCGCATTTTCGACCCCACCTGCGGTTCTGGTTCTTTATTGATAAAAGTGGCTGAAGAAACTAAAGACAAAAAAGGAAATTCAACTAATAACTTTGCAATCTATGGGCAAGAAAGCAATGGGGACACTTGGGCCTTGAGCAAAATGAACTGTTTCTTACACAGCATGGATGGCGCTCAAATTGAATGGTGTGACACTATTAATAATCCTAAACTCATCGAAGGCGATGCCTTGATGAAGTTTGATATTGTCGTCGCCAATCCGCCCTTTAGTTTAGACAAATGGGGACATGAAAATGCTGAGGCTGATCGTTTTAAAAGATTCTGGCGTGGACTTCCTCCCAAGTCTAAAGGAGACTATGCTTTTATTCAGCATATGATCGAAACCACATCACCAAAGGGAAAGGTTGGTGTTATTGTACCGCACGGTGTTTTATTCCGTGGAAGTGCAGAACAACGAATTCGGAAGCAATTTATTGAGGAAAATTTACTGGAAGCTGTTATTGGTTTGCCTACCAACTTATTTTATGGAACAGGTATTCCTGCTGCTATTCTTGTGTTTAATAAAGCCAAAACTACTGAAGATATTATTTTTATTGATGCAAGTAAAGGTTTTGAAGATGGAAAAAAGCAAAACAAGCTGAGACCACAAGATATCGATAAGATTATCACTGCTTTTAAGGACTTTAAGGCTATTGAAAAATTTAGCTCGGTAGTAAATCCAGATGAAGTAGTCGAAAATGATTTTAACTTGAACATCCCTCGTTATGTCGACACCTTTGAAGAGGAAGAACCAGTAGATATAGAGACTGTCCAACAACACATAGAACAACTGGAAACCGAACTCGTTGAAGTTCGGGCAGAAATGAAACAACATTTAAAAGAATTGGGATATTAATATGGACGAGCAAAATAACATTATTATTTACACCACACAAGACGGTAAAGCATCCGTAGCACTATTTGCTCGTGATGGTAATGTTTGGATGAATCAACAACAATTGGCAGAACTTTTTGACACCTCTAAACAGAACATAAGTCTTCATATTAAAAACATACTAGAAGACAATGAGTTAAGTCAAAAATCAGTTGTCAAGGATTACTTGACAACTGCCTCAGATGGGAAAGAATATAGCATTACTTTTTATGCTTTAGATATGATTCTTGCTGTAGGGTATCGTGTCCGCAGTAAACGTGGGGTGCAATTTAGGCAATGGGCAACACGCAATTTAAGTGAGTTTATTGTTAAAGGATTTGTAATGGACGACGAACGTCTTAAAAACCCAGACGGTCGTGTGGATTATTTTGATGAACTACTAGAGCGTATCCGCGATATACGTGCCAGTGAAAAAAGGTTTTATCAAAAGGTAAGAGATCTTTTTAGCTTAAGCAGTGACTATGATCCAACTGACAAAGCAACTCAGATGTTTTTTGCTGAAGCTCAAAATAAACTTTTGTATGCCACCACCAATCAAACTGCGGCCGAACTTATTGTAAAACGTGCTGATGCCAAAAAGCTCAATATGGGCCTCAATACCTGGAAAGGAAATATTGTGCGAAAACAAGATATCACTATTGCTAAAAATTACTTAACCGAAGATGAAATAGACAGTCTAAATCGACTGGTGGTAATTTTTTTAGAAACCGCAGAATTACGTGCTAAAAACAAGCAAGATCTTACAATGCGATACTGGCAGGAAAACCTAAATAAAATTATCGCTTTTAATGATTTTGATGTTCTGGATAATCCAGGAAAGGTGAGTCATAAGCAAATGGAAAAAAAGGTACGTGAACACTATGCAACTTTTGATGATAAAAGAAAAAAGATTGCTGCCAAGGAGGCTGACCGAAAAGATATGGACGAGTTAAAAGCTTTGGAACAAAAAATAAAAAATAAAAACCAATGAAAAACCTTCCTACCCTTAACCGCAGTCTTTTACTCATCGTTCCTAAACAGCCGTTCTACGACTGGACCAATGCCCTAACGCCAGATTTAACAAAACAATCACCTGAAGATACTAAAGATCATAACAGCTATCTGCTTGAAGATGAACTTTTTTTAGACGACCCTAAAGAAGAACTGCGCAAGTACTGGAAACCCATTTTTCTCAACGAGCTTTTTGGCCAATGGACAGATGAAGAAGCCTATCCCAAACTCAGCTGGAAACTATTTACTGAGTGGTTTAACTTTTATAGATCTTCTATCTTAACAGACTTGACCAATGAACCGCTTTATTTGCAAGAATTTGAATAACCTAATCTAGCCTGCTAAAATGAAACTACAAGAAACATTACATAAAATTGATCTACTGCTTACAGAAATAGATCAACTCAACAAGCTGTCTCAGGACGTCTTAAAGAAAATCAATTACAAATTTAGGTTGGATTGGAATTATTATTCTAACCGAATGGAGGGTGGTACATTGACAAGACAGGAAACCCGAAGCGTCATGGTTGGTAATATTACCGTACAAGGAAAGCCTATTATAGATGTCATGGAGATGCAGGGTCACGATGCAATTGTATGTGAAATTTTGAGTATGGGCAAAGGAGAAACTCGCATTTCTGAAAAACGTATAAAACAAGTTCACAGAAGTATTATTAAAGAAACAGATGATACTAAAAAGAACAAACAAATAGGAGTCTGGAAGTTAAAACCAAACGAAATCATTAATTACAAAATTATAATTTGGTTTTTTCATTTTAATGTCATAAGTTTTCTTTCTTCCTACTTTTTTGATTGATGAAATTGTTGCAATTGCAGCAT
>CAZOAD010000039.1:0-2337 GCA_964577705.1 uncultured Mesohalobacter sp. | reverse complement strand
AAAATCAGCTTCACTCCACCTACCGATGTTCCGGAAGAAATCCATGCATTACTAAACAAAACCAATGCAGAATTAGATGCTTTTTTTGATTCCAAAAAGAAATCTAAACATCCTTTATATATAGCAACCGACTTTCACCTGGAGTTTCTAAGCATCCATCCTTTTTTTGATGGCAATGGTCGTAGTGCTCGTATTTTTACAAATCTTATTTTAATTGCTTGTGGATATCCGCCAATAATCATAAATGAGTCTAGCAAAAAAGCATACTATCAGATCTTAGGCGACATACAAGTTTATGGTGGTGAGAAAGATTTGCTTTATGAATTTATGGCTGGCTTATTACTTAAATCTGTTGAATTGGTAAAAGATGCAGTAGAGGGCAAAGAGATTGAAGATGACGACGATTTGGACAAACGTCTGAAACAAATGCAAAAACAATTAGTTGAGGATGATGAAAAAACAATTAAAGTGCAGTTAGATGAAATAGATACACATGAATTTTATTTAAACAACATTCATCCACTCTTAAAAGAGCTTCATTCAAAATTTAAAAAAATAACTGGATTTTTTCTGGAAACTGATATTAAACTTGAGTTTGGTGACAACAAAACAAAAGTCCTGGGATTTGAAAAATTAATGAATGAGGTGGAAGAATTCTTCAATGCAAAGAATACTAAACTTCCTACCCTATCTATTACTTTTTACCACAGACATTTCAAAAATGGAGGCATACAGACCTTTGATGTAGAATGGGCTATAGAAATGAGTTTGCAAAAGACAAAGTATAGAATTGAGGCCTATAAACCTAGAGCCCCAATGCGTTTAGAAAACTTATACCACCAAAATGTGTCGGAAGCTGATGTTAAAACTTTTACAAAAAATTACCTGAGAAGCTGTTTAGAGGAGATGGAAAAGCAGATAGAACAACTAAACAGAAAAAAATAATGCAAGTAAACGCAAAAGTTCAATCATCATCAAAACATCAGGCCTCAAAATTAGGAGATATTCCTGAAGGATGGAAAGTTGTAAAGTTTAAAGAAATACTAAAAATAGGTAGTGGGAAGGATTATAAAAAACTCAATCTTGGAAGTATTCCTGTATATGGCACTGGTGGCTATATGTTATCCGTAGATGATTACCTATATGATGGTGAAAGCGTTTGTATTGGAAGGAAAGGAACAATCGATAAGCCTTTATTTATAACGGGTAAATTTTGGACGGTTGATACTCTTTTTTACACACATTCATTCGAAAACTGTAATCCTAAATATATTTTTAATCTGTTTAAAACAATACCTTGGAAGCTTTATAATGAAGCTTCCAGTTTACCTAGTTTATCTAAAAAAACGATTGAGAATATAAAAATCAAACTCCCCCCACTCCCCGAACAACAAAAAATAGCCCAACTACTCAGCACCTGGGACAAAGCCATTACCCTACAAGATCAACTCATCACCCAAAAACAAGCCCTTAAAAAAGGTTTGATGCAGCAATTGTTAACAGGTAAAAAACGCTTTGTAGGGTTTGAGGAGGATTGGGAAGAGGGAAAGATAAAAGATATCGCAACAACTTTCTCTGGAGGTACACCTTCAAGTAAAACTATAGAATATTATGATGGAAATATTCCTTGGATTAAATCAGGAGAATTGAATAAAGGTATTATTAAGAAAACAGAAGGTTTTATTTCAGAATTAGGTTTAAATAACTCTTCAGCAAAACTTGTAAAAGTGGACACCATATTAATTGCTATGTATGGAGCAACTGCTGGTGTATGCGCAATAACAAAAGTTAAAGGAGCAATTAATCAAGCAGTTTTAGCTTTAGTATTAAATTCAGAAATTGACACTTTTTTTACTTACCAACTACTTAAAATTAAAATGCCAAATATAGTTCACAGAATGGTTCAAGGCGGTCAACCAAATTTAAGTAGTGGCATAATAAATAGTATTAAAATAAAATTGCCAAAATTAGAAGAACAACAAAAAATAGCAGCGATCTTGTCCAGTTTTGATAAGGAAATAGAGCATTTACAACAACATAAAAAAGCATTCATACAACAAAAACAAGGCTTGATGCAGCAGTTATTGAGTGGGGAGAAACGGGTTAAAATTTAAAGAAATGGATAGAATGAAAAATCACATTAAAATTTTATCAACATTATCTCTAGCGTCTTCTGATACTAGAGAAGATACGCTAGCATCAGTTATAATAAGAACTATCGAATTTTCTAAATCTGGTTTAAAAAAAGAGCTTTTAAGTAGAAGAATAAGAGAAAATTTTGAATTTGAACCATACAAGTCAGAACTTGAAAATATATTAAAAAAATTAATAGATGAT
>CAZOAD010000038.1:0-26846 GCA_964577705.1 uncultured Mesohalobacter sp. | reverse complement strand
TATATTGTGCAGTCTTTGTAAATTCAGACATTGCAAGAAAAGACGGACTCACTTCAATATTAAGAGGATTTAAGTCTCAAGATTTTGATAGATATGCAAAACATTTAAATTTAACCCATCAACTCACTTGGTACTGGGCGTTCCGATACCAGTGGATCATATATAGCTCATGAGTGTACATATAGAGACAGTAGCCACGCAAACTCCAAACTATTATAAAGACACCAAAGACATTATTCCTTTTGTGGAGATGTGGCTAGCTGATGAAGACGAAAGGTTCAGAAGAAAAGTCATTAAGATCTACGAAGGAGCTCAGGTGGATAGGCGTTATTCCATCATGGATCCTGAGGAGGTGTTTACGGTAACCTCCTTCGAAGATAAAAACAGGATTTATGCACGAGAAGCCAAAGCTTTAGGGAAAAAAGTTCTGGAAAAAGCCTTGAAAAAGGCTGGCTGGTCCCCACAAAGCTTAGATTATATCATTACTGTGAGTTGTACAGGAATCATGATTCCCTCCTTAGATGCTTATCTTATTAATGATTTAAATCTGAAACAGGATATAGTAAGGCTCCCAGTAACAGAGATGGGATGCGCAGCTGGAATTTCTGGGATGATTTATGCCAAGCAATTTTTACAAGCCAATCCCGATAAGCGAGCTGCTATAGTTTCTTTTGAAGCACCTACAGCTACCTTCCAACTCAACGATAAATCTATGGCCAATATGGTGAGCTCTGCAATTTTTGGTGACGGTGCTGCCTGTGTGCTTATGACCTCTCAGGATTCGAGCAAAGGTCCTAGGATTTTAGGAGAATCTATGTATCACTTCTATAATAATACTCATATGATGGGGTTTGACCTGACCAACTCTGGTCTCAAAATGATCCTTGATATAGACGTTCCAGAGAAAATTAGTGAGCATTTTCCTCAAATTATTCATCCCTTTTTAAAAGACCATCAGACAAAAATTGAAGCAATAGATCATCTTATTTTTCATCCTGGGGGTAAGAAAATTATCACCACCGTAGAAGCGCTATTTGGAGCTATGGGTAAAAATATAGACGATACAAAAGAGGTACTGCGCCTTTTTGGGAACATGAGCAGCGCAACTGTGCTTTACGTATTGGAAAGAATGCTTCAAAAGCCGATCAAAAAAGGTGAAAAAGGCCTCATGTTGAGTTTTGGTCCAGGATTTTCTGCTCAGCGTATTCTTTTGGAATGGTAATACTGCAAAACATAAGGCAGATTTTTGCTGAAATTGATACGAGTAAGATTTAATGTTTAACGATATCCAGCTTATGACCAAATTACCACATAAACATTTTGCCCTTATCTTAGGAGGGAGCCAAGGACTAGGCTATGCCTCAGCTTTAAAGCTGGCTCAAAATGACTGGAACCTTTTCATTATTCATAGAGATAGAAGAGCTGACCTACCTGAGGTGGAACAAAAATTTGAAGTGCTAAAATCTTTTGGACGAGAAGTAAAATCCTTTAATATAGATGCTACAAATTCAGAAAAAAGAAAAGAACTAATAGCTCAATTACCAGAATTGTTGGGGGAGTCTGGAAAAATCAAATTGCTTTTGCACAGCATTGCTAAAGGTAACCTGAAAGCCATGACTGGAGAGGTACCACTTAATCACACCGATTTGCAAATCACTGCGAATGCTATGGCTTACAGCTTTTACGACTGGTCTAAAGCTGTTTTAGATGTGAATTTGTTTGCTAAACATGCAAAACTTTTGGCTTTCACCAGTGAGGGGAATCAGCGCGTATGGAAGCATTATGCAGCTGTTTCGGTAGCCAAGACTAGTTTGGAAACCTTGATGAAATACATGGCCGTTGAGTTTGCTGAGTATAATATTACCTCCAATTGTATACAAGCAGGGGTTGTGGAAACTCAATCCTTCCAAATGATCCCTGGGCACCAAGAACTAAAAGCAGCTAGTCTTCAGCGAAATCCCTTCAAGCGTTTAACCACTCCTGCAGATGTAGCCAATGTGGTTTATCTAATGAGCAGAGAAGAAGCCAACTGGATTAACGGCACAGTTATCAAAGCCGATGGAGGTGAGAGTTTGTAAATCACATTAAATTGTAATTGAGGTAGATTGCAAATGTATGTTTAGCTTTTACATCACCTCCAAATAATTCTTGTTTTACAGGAAGGCTAAAATTTACTCCTAGGCTATAATTTCTATAGTTGGCTTCAAGGCCTGCAAGACTATTAACAACATAACCGTCTGTGTCTGGTTGCTTTTGTCCAAATTCTTCAATCTCATTATACTGATCTCCGGAAATTCCAACAAAAGGCATAACGTTGAAAGATGAACTGATTTGCTTACCGTAATATAATTTGGAAATCAAATTCACTTGATTGCCAAATCTATATTGATTATTATTTTCTGTTTTGTACGTATAATTGATGCCTGTATTGATTCCAAAATCAGAAAAGCTATAATTATGATTTAAGCTAAATAGGTAGTCTAAACTTCCGGTTCCTACCTGGAAGCCTGGATTTATGCTTTCAGTTTGGCTACTTTCAAATTCACCGGTAGGATATTTAAGCCCGGCTCCAACCTGTAGTTTATGCTTGGAAGGAAGGGTAGTGGTAAATGCATAATCTTCATTGGGCTTAACTTTTTTACCTAGTGGGA
Organism: uncultured Mesohalobacter sp.; assembly: GCA_964577705.1. Taxonomy (GTDB): domain Bacteria; phylum Bacteroidota; class Bacteroidia; order Flavobacteriales; family Flavobacteriaceae; genus Psychroflexus. The sequence continues at coordinate 24,195 of CAZOAD010000038.1, read as the reverse complement.
TAGAATACCAGATAATTGTGTTAACGTCTCCTATGCCATTCAGATTTTCGGTACTTCCGTCTGGAAAAGCTCTCTTTAGATCTTGAAATGGAGCTAGAAAGCTAACGCTAAACTGCTTAGAAATCTGAATTTTGCCCCACAAACTATAAGCATCGAAGGTTTCATTGATGATGGGAGAGTTATTAAAAATTCCATCTCTAGACTCGAAATTCTGTCTGGAAAATCTGAATCCTAAAAAACTGGTATTGGATAAGTTGGTGTACCCGAGTCCGCCGCTTGAGGCAGCACATCCGCAAAAATCACAATCTTCATAGAATAAAAAAGGTTTGGGCAAAGATTCAGCTTTTAATTCAGTAAAGCCAATTACGAAAAAGCTAACTATAAAATAAATCTTAAGTTCGCTCATAAAATTCGTCATTAGTGATAAAATCATAATCAGTTAAGGTTTTTAAAAATGAAATCAAAGCCTCTTGCTGTTCTTTTGAAAGGTCAATCCCTGTCCCATGTTCTGTTCTGAGGTTTTCGTCGAGATTAGGGTAATCCTCTACATTAGAAGTATAGTGTTGTAAAACTGACTCCAAAGTTCCAAACCTTCCATCATGCATGTAGGGGGCAGTTAGCTCTACATTTCTTAAACTTGGCACTTTAAATTTATAAAGATCGGCTTCACTTCCAGAGACTTCCGCTCTTCCTTTGTCATTCAGTCTTGGATTCACTGGCAGACCATTATTTCTGAAGCTGTTATCTGTAAAAATTGAAGTCGCATGGCACGAAGCACATTTGCTTTCAAATAAAGCAAAACCTTGTTCTTCTTGAGGTGTAAATTGAGTTTCACCTCTCATCATTTCATCGTATTTAGAATCTTTTGAAACAACAATCGTCATGAATTGAGCAAGAGCTTTCATCAAGTTTGTAGAATTAATTTTTTTATCTTCAAAAGCTGCTGCAAATAATTGCTGATATTCTGGAATAGCTTCTAGTTTCGAAATAATCGAGGGCAAAGTTTCGTTCATTTCTACAGGATTATGGATTGGGACAATAGCTACCATTTCAAGGTTGGAGGCTGCCCCATCAAAAAAATATTCATCCTGAAAGGCTAAGTTTTGTATTGCTGAAGTATTACGGGTCCCTACTAAATCATCAACTCCATGGCTTAAACTATGTCCGTGATGGGTAAAGGCATGGGCTTGCTCATGGCAAAAGGCGCAAGACACCATGTTGTTGGAAGATAATCTTCCTTCATAAAACAATTTTTTTCCCAGCTTTACACCATTTTTTGTAAGTGGATTATTTTTGAAGGTATATTCAAGTTCTGGGAAATATGTAGGTATTTCTAAGTTATAAGGTTCATCAATAGCAACGTAAGCATCTTCTTGATTATCATCGCTGCTACAAGCCACCAAAAGGAGACCTACTATATAAATTATTAGTTTCTTCATCATAAGTTGTGTTGAAGTTAGAAAAATCTTCACAGCTCCAAAGTTGAAACTGTGAAGAAGTTATTAATGATCTGTAGAGCTTGAGTGAACGTGATCAATACTAAACATTTGAGTAGCATTTTCTGCAACTTGGGGAGATCTTATCTCATCTACCATAATTTGTGAAGTTCCGGCATCGTTTAACAATTCTGAAAGAATAAAACTAGTTTCACCATCCAAAATATGGTTGGCGTCTGCAACAACGTGAACATTTGGTGTTCGGTCTGTTCTTACTTGAGCTTTATTCGGAAAATTTAAAGTCAACTCTCTGTAATTATCTTGAGACGATCCCAAACTTCCCATATGCACTCTAAAGTTTTTTTCACCTTCTAGTTCTGGAGAAGTGTAGGTGCCTTCATAATTGATGAATTTATACCCAGCAATCCATGACCAGGTCATATTTAAAGTTGCTGCATAATCCCAAAATTCTTGTTGTTCACTTTCGCCTCTCAAATATTTTTCTTGAGGGACTCCAATACCAAACTTGATTTTGGTGTAGTTTCCAGCGGGAACATTTTCAAGATTTACTTGTAATTGGTTAGCCTCTTCAGAAATAATAAAGTAACTATCATCTGCTGGATAAGTGAATTCTTCTCCAAATTCATCCGTTAAAACAAAATTACTTACAATATAATTGAACCTTGTTATGGTTAAGGTCTCATCATTTGAGTTGGTATAGGTGGAAGCTCCGAGAAGCAAATCATCACCATTTACAGAATTATCAAAAAAGAGCTCTAAGTTGCCTTCTCCAGAAAGTTCCATAGTATTGTCATCATCAGATGAGCAAGCAGTAATACATATAGCAAGCGTCAAAACGCTCAATGATTTTAATAGTTTCATTGTGTTTAAAGTTTAATTAATATGAATACATAAGAATTATGTTTAGATAAAATCTAGACATAATTTATTATTTGAAAAACTTCAAACCTTTTTGGGAGGAGTATAAGGAACAGCCATAACTAAAGAAGTATAGCTTGGATCGTAACTAAATGAATGATCAGAAAATTCTGAATGTGGATTCTCTAAAAAAATATCTTCTTGATATTGTAAATAGGAAATTTGAAAAGCTTCGTTAATAATGAGCTTAGGTTCTTCCTTGGAAGTTGTATCTAAACCTAATTTTTCGCTTAAGTAACATTTTCCATCACAATTCAGCTCTGGCTTATCTTTATTTATGCAATATTTTTCAATAACCTCGGTAATATTTAAGCCATAATAAGCAAACCAAGAGCCAAAAACGATTGGCTTTAGCATGAATAATAAGGTTACAGAAAAAACTAAAAGATTTTTCAATCAAATATACTTTAATGCAAATTTAGTTACTTTTAAATAAAAAAAATTGAAATCTTCAGTAATTATCTCAAAATTACCCTATCAAGAGCCTTTTTTGTTTGTAGGTAAGATCGTTGAGGTCTCAGAGACTTCAATCCTAGGGAATTATACTTTTAAGGCGAGTTCCTGGTTTTATAAAGGCCACTTTAAAAACAATCCCATCACACCAGGAGTGATTTTAACGGAGTGTGCAGCTCAAATTGGTTTAGCCAGTTTTGGCTTATTTCTACTTTCAAAAGAGGAAAACCTGGATCTTAAAGAAGTGAAATTGGCAATGACCTCTACTCAGATCGAATTTCTAAAACCAGTACTCCCAAATGAAAAGGTGACTGTAGAAGCAGAAAAAATATATTTTAGATTTAATAAATTAAAATGTGCAGTCAAAATGTTTAATCAATCGAAGGACTTAGTGCTTCAGGGTGAGATTGCAGGTGTTATTTTACCATAGCTATGAATCAAAAACGGGTTGTAATTACTGGAATGGGTGTGGTTGCTCCCAATGCATCTGGGCTTTCTCAATTTGAGAAGGCTATCAAAATTGGGAAAAGTGGCATCCAGTTTCATCAGGACTTAAACCAGCTGAACTTTAGTTGTCAGATAGGAGGAACGCCAATAATTTCGAAAGAAGTTATGGATGTTTACTTTACTGCTTTAGAACAGCGTGGCCTTTTGGCAACAGGTTTAATTTACGGTGGAATAGCTGGCCAGGAAGCCTGGACCAACGCTGGATTGGAAGTTAACGATGAACTTGATTTAGATTCAGGAGTAATTTTTGGAACAGGTGTTTTAGGTGTCGACAAGCTAAGGGAAGCTTTTCATAAAATAGACGATAAACAGGTGAGAAGGCTAGGCAGTACTAGTGTGATTCAAACCATGTCTAGTGGCATCAGTGCATTTCTGGGAGGGAAGCTAGGCTGTGGAAATCAGGTCACTTCCAATTCTTCTGCTTGTACCACCGGAACTGAAGCTTTGCTGATGGGCTTTGAGCGCATTCATTATGGAAAGGCCAAGCGCATGCTGGTGGGTAGTTGTAGCGATTCTGGTCCCTACGTTTGGGGAGGTTTTGATGCTTTACGTATTTTGCCACACCAATACAACGATAGCCCAGAGTTAGCTTCCAGACCCTTATCAGACACTGCTGCTGGCTTTGTTCCGTCAAGTGGTGCAGGAGCTTTAGTTTTAGAAAGTCTAGATTCTGCTCTAGCAAGAGGAGTTTCTATTTATGCCGAAGTTTTAGGCGGACATATAAATTCTGGTGGGCAACGAAAAGGGGGAAGTATGACAGCTCCCAATTCTGAGGCGGTACAAGACTGCATCAGACAAGCACTACTTGAGGCTAAGGTCAACTCGAAGGAGGTTGATCTCATCAACGGGCATCTTACGGGAACAGGAATGGATGCAACAGAGGTAAAAAACTGGTCGCTGGCTTTGAAAAGATCTGGTACAGATTTCCCTTACATCAATTCTTTAAAAAGTCATATCGGACATGCTTTAGCTGCTGCTGGAAGCATAGAATTGGTGAGTTCGGTTTTGGAATTATCCAAAGGATTTGTCTTCCCGAATATCAATTGCGATAAAATTCATCCAGATATTTTAAGCAGGGTAGATGAAGCTAAAATTCCTAGAGAACTGTTAGAAATGAAGTTGAATATAGTGGCAAAAGCAAGTTTTGGGTTTGGCGATGTGAATGCTTGTGCTGTTCTAAAAAAGTATAACCAATGAATTTAAAGACACTCAAAAAGCGTTACTGGATGTTTGGTGGAGTAGGGACCGGTCTTCTTGGATTTGGCCTTTCAGCTCTGGTCGAAAGTGGATTTTTAAAACACAGCAACGCGCCGGATTGGCAATGGATAGCCGCAGGGACATTCTCCTTAATTTTGATTATGACGGGGATCAATTTTTTGTTTGAAAGTTTTAGAAGTAAGCTCAAAATAGAAAGAAAACTCGAGGCTTAAGTTCCTTAGCTTCAATTTGAAGCTTAAACCTCTTCAGGTTCAATGTTTAGTTCTAAACTAATTAGTAAATTGCTTTCAAAAATTTATGACTACCGAAGCTATTCAAGAGCGACTCAAAGTAATCGTTAAACCTTACATCAATAACCAAGAGAATTTCGAAAACTTAAGGTCTGAGTCGAATTTTATCGAGGATCTTGAAATTAATTCTGCCAACTTGGTAGATGTTATCCTCGATGTTGAAGACGAATTCGACATTAGAATTGAAAATGATGACATGGAGAAAATGACCAATGTAGCATCTACTGTTGAGGTCATCCAGAGGAAACTTGCTGAAAAGTGATAGGAAATGATATCGTAGACTTAGCCAAAGCTAAAGAAGACTCGGATATTTACCGTCCTCGTTTTTTCGAAAAAATATGTAGTCAAGAAGAAATTGATTTGATTTTATCCAATCACGATTCCTGGCTTACATTTTGGAGAGTTTGGACGATGAAGGAAACTGCTTACAAGGCATTTCAAAGGAAATTGAACTTCAAAACTATTTTTAACCCCTTTGCATTTACTTGTAAATTTGTGGATTCCGAATATGGAAGCGTTTATTTTAATGGTGATCATGCTTCTGTTCAAACCCTTCAAACTGATAATTATATGTATTCAGAAGTAACAAATATCAGAGAACATCGGCGTTTTTTTGGAACGACCTTGTGTTTTTTAGAATACATAAAAAAAGAACAAGGTTTAAAGTATCTACCCGAAATTTTAAAAGATAAGTATGGACTCCCCGGTCTTAAGCTAGGAGATTATATTTTACCAATTTCAAAAACTCATCATGGTAGTTTCCAAGTCTTTCAGTATAAATTAATTGACAAATAATAGATATCTGGTACAATTCATGATTGTAGTTTAATATATTTGTGACAATGAGACCTTTAAAATATATTTTTGTATTTCTAGCCATTACCTCTCTGAGCTTAGTTACTGCTCAAAATAGGGATTTTCCTACGCGTGGATCTGAAGTCATCAACAATCCAAGGTTTAAATCTTCAAATTCGAGTTCTGGAATGAATCGTCTTGGGGTTCCTAACCGTAGCAAAGTCAAAGACATTTTTGCAAAAAACGAAGAGGGTGTTGATTTTAAGCCTAAAACCCAATTCACCAATCCAAGTGAACTCTGGACGGATAAGCTCAACAAAAAGCCCGAAGATGAGAATAAAGGCATGAAAGAGGAATGGGCTGAAGATATGAATCTTGGTGATTTTGTAACTTCCTCAGACAAAATGACCTTTATTTGTCGTGACCATATGATGTTTGACGGGGACAGGGTTCAAATACGAGTTAACGATCAAGTGATAGTACCCAACCTCCTTTTAGAAAATTCTTACAAAGAAATCACAGTACCACTAGAGATTGGCTTCAATAAAGTTGAATTTATTGCACTCAACCAGGGCGAAGCTGGACCGAATACAGCGGAGTTAAAAATTATTGATGGTGACAAGCTGGTGAGTAGAAATGTCTGGAATTTACTTACAGGTGTCAAAGCAAGTACTGTGATCGTAAAAAATAAATAGCTTAGTATTTTTTTAAAACTGCCAGGGCCAATTTGATCTTCTCATAACTCATTTTTTCGTTAAGAGCCTCAAAAATCGGTTTTAACGCACCCTCGTAATCAACTTTTTTAAGTATACCTTCAACCTGCTTTACTTCTGAATTTGACACCAGTTCACTTACATCTATTTTTTTTCCTTTAGAGACTAACGTACACAAATGAGAGATGACTGTTGTTGATTTTATATGTCTTTCTTCGGCAATTTCTTCAATGCTTTTTCCACCTTGGTAAAGCTGATAAGTTTCCTCATAGGTGGAAGTTTTTTTCTTTCTTTTTTTGGTATTAAATAATTTGATGATTTTGATAAAATCATCAGCATATTTCTCTGCCTTTAAACTATTGATCCCACTTATTGACTTAAAATCTGATTCACTTTGAGGTCTGTTTTTCTCAATTTCTTTTAGAGTCGCATCATTAAATATTAAGTAAGGAGGAATATTCTCTTCTATCGAAATTTTCATTCTCAATTCTTTCAATTGATTATAAAGATTTGATGTTTTTTTAGTCGTTCTGGTTTCTACATCACGCACCTGTTCCAACTTCGGTTTAGTTAACCAAACTTCAGTGTCCTCAAACAGGACCTTTTTAGCCAAAGGTGTAAACTCCAACGCATTTTTTCGATGGAAAGCAATTTCAATGTAACCAAGGTTAATAAGCTGTAGGATATAGTGTTGCCAATCTTTCCAACTTATATCACTACCAATACCATAAGTCTTTAGTTCCTGGTAACCTTTATCGTAAATCGTTGCATTTTTGGCCCCTCTCAAAATGTCTATAACAACGCCTATAGGTTCTTTTTGCTTGACCCTCGCAACAGCCGATAAAGCTTTTTGTCCGATAACTTTTGCGTCAATAAAGCGGGGTGGATTTTTACACACATCGCAAAATCCACAATTTTCGGTAAGGTGTTCTCCAAAATACCCAAGCAAAACTCTTCTTCTACACGAAGTGGCTTCTGCAAACTGTTTCATCCGCTCAAGCTTAGCGTCCTGAACTTCTTTATTCTTGCCGTCTTCAATAAAGCGTTTATATTGAATCACATCTGCGTAAGAGTGAAACATCAAGGCATTGGCCTTAAGCCCATCTCTACCGGCTCGCCCTATTTCCTGGTAGTAGCCTTCTATATTTTTGGGCATGTTGTAGTGAATTACCCAGCGAACATTAGATTTGTCGATGCCCATCCCAAAGGCAACGGTGGCACAGATAATTTGAGTTTTATCGTAAACAAATTCCTCTTGAATTCTGCTTCTCAATTCTGGCGCTAAGCCAGCGTGATACGCTTTTGCTTTGAAGCCTTTTTTGCTAAGATCTGCTGCCAATTTTTCAGTTGATTTTCTACTCAGGCAATACACGATTCCTGCCTCATCTTTTCTTCTCAATAAGAAATTTTCAATTTGCTTCAGCCTCTGATCGGCGCCTCTTACCTCCAAAAAAATATTTTCCCTATCAAAAGATGAGAGGAAAACTTTCGCTTTTGGAATGCTAAGCTGTTTTAGAATGTCCTTTCTTGTGGTCTTGTCTGCGGTTGCTGTTAAAGCCAAAACAGGTGTGTTTGGCAGGGACTTTTTCAAAAAACCCAGCTGTTGATAAGAGGGCCTGAAGTCATGTCCCCATGACGAAATACAGTGGGCTTCATCCACAGCTACGCAGCTGATGTAACTTTCGCTCAAAATTTCCTGAAGACCAGCAAGACTTTCCGGGGCTGTATACAGTAACTTCAATTCTTTATTTGCCACTTTCGATTTGATGTCTAGTTGTGTTTCTGGGGTTTGAGTTGAATTAAAAAACTCAGCTGCAATTCCGTTGCTTTTCAAACCATCAACCTGATCTTTCATCAAAGCAATAAGGGGCGAGATGACCAAAGTGACACCATTAAATTCTAAAGCAGGTAGCTGAAAACACATGGACTTTCCTCCACCGGTGGGCATAACGACCAGGGCATCATTTTTATTCAGCACATGCTCGATAATTTCCGACTGATTTTCTCTAAAACTGTCGTAACCAAAGTGCGTTTTGAGATGTGAAAGACTATTCTGAATCAGTTGTGAGGCCATGAAGAGGGTTTCGGAATTGAAGTTGCAAATTACAATTTCAGTTTTAGTTTTTTAAAGTTGAATAATGATATATTTGTTGAAATGATATCCAAAAAAACAAAATACGCCATCAATGCCTTAGTTTATCTCGCCAAAAGGACTGGAGAGGGCCCTATTGTGATAAGTGAAATTGCTGAAAAAGAACACATTCCCCGGAAGTTTTTGGAATCTATACTGCTTAGCCTCAAGAAAGCTGGTCTTCTTGCGAGTAAAAAAGGAAAAGGAGGTGGCTATTACCTTTTACAAGATCCAGAAGAAATTAATTTAGCTGATGTTATGCGACTTTTTGATGGCCCAATCGCTTTTTTGCCTTGCGTAACTTACAAGTACTATGAGCGGTGTGAAGAGTGTAAGGATGAAGAGACCTGTGGGATCCGTGATGTCTTTTTTGAAGTTAAAATGAAAACAGTTGAACTGCTCAAACAAGCCAGTTTAAGTGAAATCATAAAGCGTGAAAGTCGGCTAATTACACTCCTTTAAAGTCAAATTCTAATTTTTATTTATATAAAGTCTATAGATTTGGTAGACTATTCTATATTTGAAGAAAAATTGTTGAATGACAACGGCCGCTATTATCACCATTTGCGTTATAGTTCTTGCTATCATTTTATTTGCTACAGAAGCTTTACCTATCGATTTGGTAGCGATTTCGATTATGATTATTTTGGTGCTTTCCGGGGTGATTACTCCACAAGAAGGTGTAGAAGGCTTTAGTAATAAAGCCACAGTTACTGTTGCATTTATGTTTGTTTTGAGTGCAGCTTTGCTCAAAACGGGAGCGCTCCAGGTATTGGCTCACAGATTATCTAATATTTTCAGGTATAACTTCAACAGTGGTATCTTGATGATGATGTTTATGATTGCTGTCATCTCTGCATTTGTCAACAATACGCCAGTTGTTGCTGTTTTTATTCCTGTTGTTATACAGATTGCCCATACTTCAGGTCAAAGTCCTTCTAAAATGCTAATACCACTTTCATTTGCATCCATTTTTGGAGGGATGTGCACTTTGATAGGAACGTCTACAAATATTTTAGTAAGCGGTATAGCAGAGAAGGAGGGAGAAAAGGCTGTAGAAATGTTTCAGATGACTCCCGTGGCTGGAATACTTTTAGTCGTTGGGGTGGTTTATATGTCAATACTAGGCATCAGGCTTCTTCCAAAATCCAGACGCTCCAAAGATTTAAAAGAAAAATTTGAAGTGAATGATTATATCACCTTAGTGGAACTGTTATCAAATTCAACTTCAATAGGAAAAAAGATAATGGATTCTGAATTAGTCATAGAATTCAATATGGATATTATTGAAGTGCGTCGTAATGGGAGTCAGTTTACCCTACCCCCTGGTGATTTTGAATTGAATGAAGGTGACATTCTAAAGGTAAGGTGCGATGTAGAGAAGTTGAAATCCTTGAAAGGAAAGACGAAGACTCTCTCGGTTTCTCCTTTGAAAATTGGAGATAATGACCTCTCTGGAACAAATTCGGCTTTGGTGGAGATGGTGATTACTTCCTCTTCAGAAATACACGGGAAAACCCTCAAGGAGCTTGATTTTAGAAGACGATTTAGGGCAATTCCTCTGGCGATAAAACACCGGGAAGACATTCAGCATGAAGATTTGTATGATGTTAAGTTGAGTGCTGGAGATGTAATTCTCGCTGAAGTGAAATCCCATTATGTTAAGGAATTAAATAAAATGGAGTCTGGCCAAAACACGCCTTTTGTGCTGTTGTCTGAAAATCATATTACAGAATTTGATAAAAAGAAGTTCACTATTGTCATCTCACTTATTGGAGTCATGGTGCTTCTGGCCAGTATCGGAGTACTGGATATTATGGTAGGTTCCATTTCAGCTGTAATTATCTTGGTGTTAGCCAAGATACTGAGTATGAAAGAAATATATGAAGCGATCAATTGGAAAATTATTTTTTTATTAGTGGGAGCATTAAGCCTAGGTTTGGCGATCAATAAAACTGGCTTGGATGCTTTGATCGCACAAGCCTTACTTGGGCAGTTGCAGCCTTTGGGGATGATAGCCGTCATTTCTGGCTTGTATTTAGTCACATCTCTCCTTACAGAAGTGATGTCCAACAATGCTTCTGCAGCCCTCATGACACCAATCGCCATTGCAATTGCTCATACTTCTGGAGTTGAGGTTCTCCCTTTTCTGGTGACGGTAATGATTGCGGCTTCGGCTACATTTATGACTCCAATCGGCTACCAAACCAATACTATGGTTTACAGTGCAGGTAACTATAAATTTAAAGATTTTTTCAGAGTAGGATTTTTTCTGAATATGCTATTTTGGATCATTTCCAGTTTTGCAATTCCTTGGTATTTCAACTTGATTTAAAAGAGTTCGAACCTTTCAAAAAACTGGAAAGCTACATAGGCATTTACCAGTGCAAAGAAAAAGGAGGGGAAAGATTGTACAAAATTATCTTTAATTTTCAATCGAACTCCAAAGCCCAAACTCATCAATAGGGTAAGTCCTATGGCCGCAAAAAAACCTAAAACAGGTAAAAAATAATACCCACCAAGAAGGCCAAGAGCACCAATAATTTGTAGACTACCAGTCAGTTTTCTTAAGGCTGGACTTAGACCAAATCTCTTAAACTCTAGGTGCATAGTAGGACTATAAAAACAACCCAATCCATAGAAAAAGAAGGATAGACCTATAAATAAGACCAGAATTTGTAAAATAATCATATCAATTTAAGGTGCCAAAATTTGAAACGGCTCCAAAGGTAGGTTTCTTAAGATCCAAAAGCCCAAGACTAATGCTAAAATTAACCATGGGGCAGCATTATGATGTAATAAATTTTTTACTGGTTTTGAGGTTGAATTACTTTTATAAGATACATAAAGCTTATAGGAAAGGATAAGGAAGGCGAATAAAATCAAAAAATTATGTTGTAATCCCTCCCAGATATTTCCGTGTAAGATTTCATGAAAAGCCCGTTGAGTGCCACATCCCGGACAGTGGAGGCCTGTAAGGAAATGAAAAGGACATTTTGGAGTATAAATGAACGTATTTGGATTAACACTGAAATAAAATATACCCAAAGTAATTACTACGATGGGTATACTCCATTTCATAATCAGATTTGATTGTGAAGACACTTTTTTTAATAACTGTTTCTTTCCATTTCTGCTTCATAAGCTTCCCAAAAAGCTTCGCCAGCAAATAAAAATATAAAAATCAAATAACCTATGATAGATACAAGCCCTACAACTAGTGCTACTATCCACCAGGTTTTAGCATTTTTAGAAGCTCTTACCGCTCCATCATAGTCACCAGCATTGTATTTGGTATTTACTTGTGAGGCATATACAATACTCACAATACCCGCAGGAAGACAACATAAAATTGTTGTGATAATTGACATAGCCAAATAATTAGATGGCATTGATGGTTGAGGTTGGTAAGTTTCCATTAGTCCTTTTTTTAAGTTTGGATAAAATTAACATTTCAAATTAAACTACCTAAATTTTTCAAAAAAAAATTATTTCAGTTCGTGAACAAATTCTGAAAGTGATTGAATGGTATGATCTATATCTTCATAAGACAAAGCATCATTTAAAAAATAACTTTCAAAAGCACTTGGGGGCATATATACTCCACGGTTGAGCATGCCATGAAAATAAGTTTTGAATTTATTATTGTTTCCATGTGCAGCCGATTTAAAATCAGTAACAGGATGTTCACAGAAATGAATCGAAATCATAGAACCAATTCTATTGATTTGATGAACAACTCCTGCATCATCCAAAACTTTCTTCATCCCGATATGTAGTTTTTCTGTCTTTTTATCAAGACTCTCAAAAATCGCTCTGTTATTGTTCAGCTCAGTCAGCATTGTATAACCTGCCGCCATAGCTAAAGGATTTCCACTCAATGTTCCTGCTTGGTAAACTGGGCCATCTGGAGCTAGATGGTTCATGATTTCTGCTTTGCCAGCAAATGCTCCAACAGGAAGTCCACCACCTACAACTTTGCCAAAGGTGACGATATCTGCCTGTACTCCTAAACGTTCTTGAACTCCGCCAGGTGCCAGTCTAAATCCAGTCATCACTTCATCAAATACCAATAGTATTTTATTTTCATTACAGATTTGTCTTAGACCTTCCAGAAAGCCTTCTTTTGGTAAAATGCAGCCCATATTACCGGCTACGGGCTCTATAATAATACAGGCGATTTCTCCCTTGTTTTCTTCAATAAGTGTTTTGACATTATCCAGATCGTTATAATGAGCTAACAAAGTATCTTTTGCGGTACCTTTAGTTACCCCCGGAGAATTGGGTTCTCCAAAGGTGGCACCACCACTTCCTGCTTGAATAAGGAAGGAGTCGCTATGTCCGTGATAACAACCTGCGAATTTGATAATTTTATCTTTTTTAGTATATCCCCTAGCTAGCCTTACAGCACTCATACAGGCCTCTGTTCCACTATTTACAAAACGAATTTTATCGATGCCAGGTACCATTTCAACAGCTAACTTAGCAATCTTGGTTTCAAGTTCTGTAGGTATACCAAAAGAAGTTCCGTGTTTGGTTTTCTCAACAACAGCATCTACAACTGCTTGGTGAGCATGACCTAGAATCATAGGCCCCCAAGATGAAATGTAATCGATTAACTTATTGTCATCTTCATCATACAAGTAAGCGCCTTTTGCTTTTTTGACGAAAATAGGATCTCCTCCAACAGCATTAAAAGCTCTTACCGGAGAGTTAACTCCTCCTGGAATGTATTTTTTAGCTTCATCAAATAGTGCACTACTTCGTTTATATATCATAAATTCAATTTTTTACTTTAAGTTGTTGACCTACTTTGATATGGTCTGTCTTCAATTTATTAATCAATTTTAATTCTTCTACGGTAAGGTCAAATTTTGCAGAAATATTATAAAGTGTATCCCCACTTTGAACTTCATAAAACTCAATATTGCTTGTGCTTAATCGATTTGGTTTTGGTAAAGGAACATCAGCTGTTTTCCCTAAAACTTGTTTGTCAAATTCATTTAAATTATAGCGTTCTATCAAACTGATAAGTTTTTGGGGATATCTAGGATCTGTAGCATAACCAGCTCTTCTCAAGCCCCTTGCCCAAGAGGTATAATCGTCACTTCTATAGTCAAATAGAAAACCGTAACGACTTCTTTCAAACAAGAATAACGAATGATCTCTAAATGAATATTTAGGATCTGCGTATTTTCTAAAGCATTCCTGAGCTTCATCATCGTCGTGATAGACTTTATCTCCTTGCCATCCATTGCATTTAATGCCAAAGTGGTTGTTGGATCTTTTGGTTAGGTTTCCATTTCCAGAACCTGATTCCAAAATCCCCTGAGCGATGGTAATACTAGCAGGGACTCCATAAAGTCTCATTTCCTCTTGAGCTATACCAGCAAAATTGTATATATAAAGCTCAACAGGATTTAAGTTTGATAAATCCACCTCTTCTACTTCTTCGTCAAGTTGATCTTCTAGGACAATTTCTTTTCTAGGCTGAGACTTTTCCGGGTTAGGGCTTACCCGCTCAATTCCTGTTTTATTTGTTCGGCTTTGTTTTGCTTTTTTTGATGTACCGCAAGACATGATCATAAAAAGAAACATAAGACTGAAGGCTAGAGAATACTTCATAAATGCTTGATGGTTTGCAATCCTTTTTGTTTTAAACTACGGTTCATGCCTTCAATTCCTTGAAGACCGCCGGTATGAATCGCTAAAATACGAGTATTTTTGGAAAAAAAACCAGACTCAATCATCTCAAAAAGACCATAAAACATCTTTCCGGTATAGATAGGGTCGAGAGGAATTTTATATCTAGTTTGAAATGCGTTAATAAAGTCTATCAATTCTGAATTTACCTTTGCGTAACCTCCAAAGTGATAATCAGTTTGAAGGGTCCAGTTAGTCTTGTGAGTCCATTTGGCTATTTCTTTCTCTAAAAAATTTCCTTTTAAGGCACTAAAGCCAATACAATCCTGAAATGAGCTGGAAGATTCTATAATTCCAGCTAGAGTTCCACCTGTTCCAACTGAAGAGCAGATCACATCAAACTCACTATCATTTTCTAAAATTTCCTTACATCCCTTTATCGCAAGCGTATTGGTCCCCCCTTCAGGTATACAAAACAAAGATTCCATTTTATTTTTCAAGTCTTTTACAAGGGGCATTTTTTCTTTGAGCCTAAATTCGGATCTAGCCACAAATTTGAGTTGCATCCCTTTTTCATGTGCAAACTTTAAGGTTGGATTAGTATCTAAAGTAGTTTCTAAATCTTTGGCGAGTTCATCTCCTCGAATGATGCCAATGCAATCCAGTCCAAGAAGTTGGCAAGCCTCTGCAGTGGCAGCAATATGATTGGAAAATGCACCACCAAAGGTCAAAATTGTTGTTAGATTATTTTTTTTAGCTTCTATTAAATTGTACTTCAGCTTTCTAAATTTATTTCCAGAAACAATAGGATGAATAAGGTCTTCCCGTTTTACATAAAGATGTACTCCACTAAAGGTCCCAATGTGTTCATTGCGAGTCTTGTAGTTTTGTTCAAAAAATGGAGTTGATTTCATATCATCTTCTAAAATAAAACTCAAAATTAAAGCCTTATCTTCGATTTGATATAAGTATTAGTTAATTTTAATGGATGAATTATTTTAAAAAACAAATTCCTTTGGAGGAAGGTGATTTTTACCTCACAAAGGAAGGTTATAGATGCTTTACAGAACAATACCATCTTAAAAGAGGCTATTGTTGTAAAAGCGGTTGTAGACATTGCCCTTATGGTTTTGATAAACAAAAATATAACCACTGATGTGAAGCTTTTATTTTAATAATTATTCTAGAACAGTTTCAAAAACAATGGCTTTGGCATACTACTTGCTAAATTTAAAGTAGTTATAAAAAGGATTAGCTTAAAATTTAAATTATGAAAACCATAACTTTCACCTTACTGCTCTTAGGATTTTTTACTTTGACTTCGTGTTCATCCATAAAAGTGGCTACCGACTATGATAAGGAGAAAAATTTTGATCAATACAGCTCATTTGCTTTCTATAAACCTGGAATCGATGCTGCTGAAATTTCAGATTTAGATAAGAAAAGAATACTTAGAGCTATTGAAAGGGAGCTTGTTGCTAAAGGAATGGTAAAAAACAATAACCCCAATTTACTCGTTAGTATTTTCACTGAAAGTAGAGAAAATATAAATATATATCAGAATAACTTCGGTTATGGTTGGGGATGGAACCCATACTTTTGGGGTCCTGGAGGCTTTAATTCAGTTTCAAGCAATGTAGAAGGTACTCTATACATCGATTTAATAGATGCTCAAGAAAACGAATTAGTCTGGCAAGGTTTAGGAACTGGAATATTGAGTCTTGACATGGAAAAGAAAGAAGAAAAAATTAACGAAATTGTAAATAAAATAATGGAGAAATACCCTCCAGAAAGA
This sequence comes from uncultured Mesohalobacter sp., assembly GCA_964577705.1. Taxonomy (GTDB): domain Bacteria; phylum Bacteroidota; class Bacteroidia; order Flavobacteriales; family Flavobacteriaceae; genus Psychroflexus. Next base: position 8,275 of record CAZOAD010000038.1, on the reverse strand, counting down.
GACCAAGAGTAAGTTCATGGTTGTTTATTTAGTTTGTTAGGTAAAGCTGTACAAAAATGAAGTATTCATTTTGTACAGCTTTATTTTTAATTAAAAAAGAAAGATAATGAGTAGAGGATTTGTAAAAGAGACTGATCAGGAAGAGCCTATTGTAGTTCCGCCAAGAGCAGCTTTACCAGATAATGAAACAAATTATGTGACCCCAGGTGGCAAAGAACAACTGGATGCTGAAAAACAAAATTTAGAAAAACAGAGGTCTGAACTTAATATAGCAGACGATACTGAAAGAAGACGTGAGCTTTCGATGATCGATGGAAAATTAAAATTACTTGTTGAGCGATTAAAAACCGCTCAAGTTATTGAGCCTAAAAATCAAATTCAAAATGAAGTTCGGTTTGGTGCTAAAGTCAAATTCAAAATGAATGGGAATACTCAGGAATTTCAAATTGTTGGAGTAGATGAAGCTAACGTAAAGGAAAAGAAAATTGCCTTTACTTCTCCTTTGGCCAAAACTATAACCTCCAAAAAAGTTGGAGATAAATTCGATTTCAAATTGGGTGAAGAAATTCGACCTATTGAGATATTGGAAATAAACTACTAATTCACAAAGCTGACCTAGCTGACCATTCGATATGAGAAATAGATCCATTAACTAGTTGGATCTTTTGTTATTTAGAAACATATACCTCAATAAACCTATGTTTTTGTACAGGCTGCATTTACAATGAGGCAGGCCTTGATGGCAGCATAATTACTTGCAAAGGCATCTGCTTTTATGCCTACGATTTTAACTATTGCTTTTTTGATAAGAAATTCGTCACAATTACTCTGAGCATGAATATTTTCTAGAAAAAGTCGTGGCTGTTTTTTCATAAAACCTCAATGAAAGAATTTTATAAGCCTGATTAGTATTATGTTGATATTTAATTTCAATTTTCCAATTGATTAATTTTCTATTAGATGTTTTATGCTTTCAGGATGCATCACGTGCTTCCCCTCAAATTTGATGAGTTCAGGAGCATTTGGGAAAATGCGGTTGGCCAGCTCAAATTGAGACTGAATTCTTTCTTTGGTTAGGAATTCATCTTCAGTTCCATAAATGATGGATGTTCTCAAATTTGGCAGGTAGTCGAAGCTTTTGGAATCAAATTCGATAGGAATACTTCCAGAGTGAATCACTAGATGGTCACACGCCACTTTTCGTTGCGCCATCCATCTGGTAACGATAGAAACACCTTGGGAAAACCCAAAAAGGATGATGTTTTTATCCTTAGGTAATTTTTCCAGCTTTAAAAGAGCATCTAAATAATTCAGGACATTCTCGGTCTCTAATTCTCTGTTTTCTTTGGTTAACCAGGAAGCGCCCACATACTTATAGGCTTTGGTTTGGTAGTATTTTGAAGGTGCTTGTGGAGCAATGATATAATTTAATTTGGGATCCAGGTTTTCAAAATAAGTAATAAAAAATTTACTCAGAAATCCAATTCCATGGCATGCAATCCAAATGTTCTTAGTGTCATTGGTAATAGAATTGAGTGTAGAGTAGGTATTTGTCGTTTGGTAGCTTACGTGTTTGGTTTGACTCACTTAAATGGAATTTTAAAAATTTGATTTAACCTATTAAATCTTTTAAACCAGTTTGTGCATTTATAATTTTGGATGTTCTGCACGTTTATACTGATAATTCTTGCTTTTATATGATTTGATTATCAGCTAAATAATTAAAAGATAGCCTTATAATTATTGCACTTTAAAATAGGTTATTGCCCTGATGGATTCTCCCTTTTTATTTATGCCTTCAAGAACAACTTCAAAAGTTCCTGCTTCATCTGAAGTGAAAAAATCGATAGAAGTGTTTGATTCTCGTATAAGTAACATAGGATTCCAATACAGTTGAGTTCGAAAATCCGGGATATTTTCAAGCTTATCATTGTCTTGGCTATAATCCGCTTTATAATAGGATTTTTCTTGCTCAGGTTTAAACAGTTCTGCTGGAGTAAAGTCATTCGTTTGGGTTTCGCTGAGGTAATTTTTTTCTTTGGTCTCTATGTATAAAACACCTTGAAATACCTTTCCTCCATAGTAATATTTATCTCTGATGACGCTAATGTTTTGTATGTTAAAAGCGCTATAATTATATAAATTTGAATGGTCTTTTATATATAGGCCATCGATTATAACTAATGCTTCATATGGCGAGCGTAAGAAATCATCAATAGCACTTATTTTTATTTCATAGCCATCATTTTTCTTCTTAAACCAGGTATTTTTTACAATTTCTACAAAGGTTTCATTAAGAGTTGGGAAACGGGTGAAATCATCTAAGTGGTATTTAACAGCCCTGTTTCCAAAAAAGAAAGACTTATCAGAAATTTTGGGTATGTTTTGTTTCGCAGAAGAGTAGCTATTTTCTATTTGATTCTTTATACTTCTTTCTAAAATATAGTCTTTTAGATTTTTATTAATAGTTAATTTTTCAAAGGTAAGAGTAGATTTGTTAATGACAGGTTCCTCATCGACTTCAAACTCATAATCCTCGTTAAATTCATTTAAAACTCTTAGAAACCCAGTATTTGATAAATAGGGTTTGTCAACGTTAATCAAGAATCGACCATCAGTGTCAGTAATTCCTATTTTAAATATGAAATTCTCCTCAGGGATTGAAAATGCAATGTGCTGATGTTTCAAAGAAGCTTTATCATTAGAACTTTTTAATTTTCCAGTAATCAATTCTCCTCTAAGTTCAGGAATTAAGTTAGTACCTTTCTCTACATCTACCTTTTTTTGATAATTATTAAATTTTAAAATATTTGCTTGAGTAGAAATGAAGGGATCTATTTTTTTGACCGAAATGGAATAATTACCGTAATCCGAAATTTGAGAAGTATTCAATTCTAATTCAACTTTTTTTCTCTTACTATAGATCGTGTCATCTAGATATATCTGAATTTTTGGAAGATCACCTCCTGCGACTGTGGTATTAAAACTAGCAGTTGGCTCTTCTGTAACAGAAACTAAGTCAAGATTCAAAGCTGTATAGGGGTTAATTATACTTATATCAGTAACAAACGCATTGTTTTTTTGCTGATTAATTCCCATTTTGGTGTAAGCAATTAACTTGTAGTTGCCAGTTGGTATCTCAGGTGGGATTAGATAGTCTCCATAGCCTTCACCTTTTGTAAGCCTTATTTTCTGGGTAAAAACCAATGCGTTTTTTTGACCAATCAAACTTACATAGGCAACCTTACTAAAATTGCTCAAAAGATTGTTCTCTGAATTTCTTACGTAGACTTTATAGTAGAAATTTTCCCCTGCAAAGATATTCTGGCTAGAGGAGTGGACATATATTTGTTCTTTTGGTAAGTTTAATCTTCCATTCGAAACAGATATTTTATTCTTTGATGAGTTTTGAGCATTTCCAATCCAGCATGAGATCATAATAAATGCTAAAATGTATATTTTTTTTGTTTTCATAACATATTATTCTTCCCAAAAATCTGGGATAATATTAGATCCTCTTACTGTACAATCTCCACACTCTCTTGGTACTACTATATAAGGACCTTCTCCTTCTCCCTGGTTTAAGTTTGGATCCCAATATCTTACTCTGTCGGCTTCTACAGATTCTCTCAAAAGACAACTTCCATCGATATTGGTTAGAGGTGGGGCTGAGGTACGGCAAGGTATTTCTGGAGGGTTTTGATTTGGAAACAAATCGGTCCAGTTAAAATAGAATCTTTTCTCACTAACAGTTGAAGTGTAAAATACACCAATTACTCGCTCATCGTCTGGTGCTTCAACAGAAGTTATGTTGCCTTCCAAAAAACCGGGCTGAGCTTGTGAAAATAAATTATCTTGAGATGAGAGTTCTCTCCTTTTTTGAAAATAATCATATGCAGTGTTAGGGATGACAAGTTGTTTTAAAAGTATACTGTAACGATGCGCTATGATGGTGTTATCTAGTTTAATAAATCTTGCCTCAAAATCATTAATCTCATCCTGAGCTTGACTAAGGGTTTCTGTCAAAATAATATCAATAGATTCATTGGTATTGTAACAAACGCGTTCTTCCCGTTCTCGTGGTTGAATCGAGAAATCACATGGACCTATTTGGTCGTCAGGCACTAAGTCATCACTTCTCCAAAAGGGAGCGATAATTTTATAAGTTTCAGAATATTCGAATTTATAATAATTTCCCCCTTCAGAATCCCCTTCGCTGTTCACTAAAATTGATACTCCTGAATTTCCAAAACCATCTTGTGAAGGCTCTACGCTAATGGATTCAATTTGAGCTTCGTTAGGTAATTGTGAAGTCGTAGAAATATAATTTCTTCCATCTTCAGTTGTGACTTCTAGACTATAACTTGTATTTGATTGTGCAGCAAATGGCTCTGCTGATAAATATCTTCCAGGTTCTACTTCTATAAAATCTGTAAGAGGCATACCATCAGACAGTACTCTAACGTTCGCATTAGTTTCTTTAGATGGTCCTTCATCTTCAAATCTAAAAGTTCTGGAAATAAGGACTTCCTGCTGCTTTAATTCATTTGTAATATTAGCTTCAAAGACTAAAATGCTTTCAAAATCTTTTGTATTCAATTCAATTTCTTCCACACAAGATGCTGATACTGCTGCTATGCTCAAGCATAAAAGCAGTTTGAAAGTTTTTTCTTTATATTTTTTAAATGGCTTCATTTCTTAAAATATCGATTTGATCAAAATTTAAAATTATACGTAATAGTTGGGATGGGAACGGTGAAAATAGAACTTTGAAATGCTTTTACCTGGCCATTTTCTGTAACGAAAAAGGTAGAGTAAGGGTTGTTCCTTCCCAGTACATTATAAACGGAAATATTCCAAAAGCTATGTGCAAATTTTTTAATGCGATGATTTCCCTCAATATTAATTCCTAAATCGACCCGAAAGTAATCCGGAATTCTAAATTGGTTACGATCACCAAACAGTACATAATTATTTCCTCCTTCCTGAAAAGCACCAATAGGAAAAGTAACTGGTCTACCTGTTTGATAGATAAAGTTACCAGAAAAACTATATCTTTTGGTAAGCTTATAGTTGAGCACAAGACTCAGTTCGTGAGGGATATCAAAATTTGCAGGGAAATATTCGCCTCGATTGACTCGTTCTTCAGAGAATTCACTGTCTAGTCTGTAAAATGTTCGAGAGTATGAATACCCTAGATAGCCATTTAAGTCACCTTCATTTTTTTTCATTAAAAGTTCTACACCATATGATTTTCCATCGCCTTGAAGTACTTCAGTTTCAACAAATTCATTAAGAATTAATTGTCCTCCTACTTTGTAATCCAGGGTGTTTTCAAGATTCTTGTAATAACCTTCTACGCTCAACTCATACTTAGTTCCGTTAAGATTTTTAAAAAGCCCTAATGAATATTGCTCACTACGCTGTGGCTCTATGAACCGATCGCTTAATTTCCAGGTATCAATAGGAGATGCTGTGGTATTATTTGATAGCGTATGAATGTACTGTAGTGTGCTGTTGTAAGCAGCTTTTAATGAAAGTGAGGGATTGAATAAATACCTTCCTGATACTCTGATTTCAGGACCAGCATAAGTTTCAACTATTTCATTCTCTCCGAACTCATCAATACCTATAACAGAAGCATCACTCAAAGGAGCGTCTGGTGAATAAGTTCTTTGAGTGGTCTCCCCTAAGAAATTAAATATAGAGAACCGCAAACCAGCATTGATCGATATTTTTTCACTTAAAGTCCAATCGTCTGAAAAATATATAGCGGATTCCAGACCACGTTCATTATTGACTGCAAAGGGTAATACTATTGACTCTTCGCCAATGGGTTCGATACTACCTGGATTAATTGAATATAATTTTGAGGATAAGCCTGCTTCTAGGCGATGTTTATCATTGATTAAATGATTTAACCCGTAACTAATCTCAGTTTCCTGTAAATCAAAACCAAAATCAAAATTATTATTGGCTCTGCCTTCAAACTCAATTCCAAATTGATATTGACTGTGAGCTAACTTTAAATTAGACCTGGTTTTTTCATTAATTTCTCTATCCCAATTCACCGAAGCAAGCATATTGGTGTAAGAATAGACTGAGTCAATTGTTATATTAAATAAATCACCACTATAATAACCAGTTACTCTTAAGTTGTTTTTTTCGTCGATTTTATGGCTGTATTTGGCAATGACATCATAAAATGATGCTTCAGAATTTTTTAAAACTGGATCATCCAAGTTATTTAAAATCCAGTCTGAATAGGTTGCTCTTGCGCCAACTATTAAACTAGATTTATCTTTAACAACAGGTGTTTCGAGGGTTATGTTTCCAGTTACTGGCCCTATAGAGACTTCACCTTTAAACTCCTCTTTTGATGCATCTTTTGTTGAAATCTCAAAAACTGAAGCTAATCTGCCTCCATATTTTGCAGGAATACTTCCCTTGTAAATCTGAGCAGCATCCGTTGTAAACGGATTTATCGCTGAAAATATTCCAAAAAAATGAGTCGGATTGTAAATTGAAGCCCCATCGAGTAGAAATAAATTTTGGTCTGCTTTTCCTCCTCTTACATTAAACCCAATTGCACCTTCTCCTGCACTGGAAATCCCTGGTAATGTAGTAGCTACTTTTAAAATATCACGTTCACCTAATACCAAAGGTATGTTTTTGATATCTTGAATCTCAATTCTAGAAACTCCTGTAAGTGTTTCTCTTACATTGGCTTGAGCACTTGTATTAATTAAAACCTCACTTAAGGACTCTAAACTTTCGGTAAGAATAAAATCATACTCGCCATCATTATATAAAACGATACGTTTATTTAAGGTGTTCATACCCATTGCCTGAGCCGTAATCATATTCTCACCTCGGTTTAAATTTATACTGTAGTTACCGTCAAAGTCTGTAACTGCAAACGTATTAGTACCTTTGACCTGAATAGTGAGACTAGCAACAGGGTTTCCAGTATTTTTTTCAATCGCTCTTCCTGTTAACTGATAGGTTTTTTTTGTATCGTTGGCATTTTGTTTTGATATGATAACGGTTTCAATTCCTTTTTTAATCTCTTCTACGTCTTTTCTAAAAAAAATAGGATCTTGAGATTTTTCCTGAGTTGGTGAAGTTTTTTCTGAAAAGTAATTATCTGGCAGTTCTGTAATAATCATATTGCCAAGGGTTAAAATTATCTTTTCATCAACAATTTCAAAATTCAAAGAGGTCTCTTTTAAAAGATCATCCATTATCTGATCAATACTTAGCTTGGTAAAATTTTTACTAATTACCTTGTCTTTTATCCAATCTTCAATAAAGTATACGTTGTAGTCGGTTTTTGATTCAAGTTCAGTAAAGACTTCTTTTAAAGGTGTTTTGTCGAATGAAAAGGAATAGAGCTTGATTTCCTGGCTGTAAAGTTGAATAGGTAAAGTCAGGAAGAAATAAATTATGATAAGTCGTTTCATGTAATTAAAAGTGATGTTATTAATCTAAAAGCTGGCCTAATCTATTAATGGCTAAAATCAACTGATTGTCATTTTTTTCAAAATTTTTTGAGGACCATCTGAAATTTGATAATTCACTTTTAAATTCCGGATATTTTTTAGTTAAATCTCGCTTGCGCTTAACTTCGAAAAACTCGCTATTGGTTTTGACTATATATACAGGTTTAATTTCATTAAATTCATAATAAACTGCATCATTTTTGATCCCTTTATCCAGTTCTTTGCGGTTCCATTTGTATAATTTAAAAAAATCATTCTCAGTAAGTAATTCATAAAAGCCCGAAGATATGGCATTGTTGATCTCATTCTCTCCAATTTTTTCAAACTGAGTTTCTCCTATTCTGAACCTTTCAATTTTTTCCTTAAGCAGTAAAATCTGGTTTCTTCCCTTTTGGTTTTCGATTTTTACAATCAAATGATCTTCGAATAAGTCGTATCTTAATGAAACATTGTAAAATGTCTGATCATTGTATGTCACTTCGCCATTTGAAAATGTAGAAGTTTTAAAAAAGCGATGTTTGTTGTTTATCGGATTATAAAGGTTTATGAATTCAACGCCATTATACAAAACAGAGTTTTCAAGACCTACTTCATCGTCAAACCAAGTATATATCTCTTTAGGCTGAGCTAATAGGTTTAATCCATTTAGCATTATAATTATGAATAAAATATATTTAATAGGAATCATTTTTTTAGGTAATAGTGAAATAATACGGACCTTATTTTATTTGGTAAACATAATTAATTTAATGATTAGTTTTTAATTTATTTTT
>CAZOAD010000037.1:0-27042 GCA_964577705.1 uncultured Mesohalobacter sp. | reverse complement strand
TCACTATTCACTATTCACTATTCACTATTCACTATTCACTATTCACTATTCACTATTCACTACCTGCCTGCCAAAGGCACGACAGGCAGGTTCACTAATCACTAATCACTACTTATGCTTCCAGCTAAAACCTTTTAGCATTAAAGCCGTTCTAAGCACATCTTTCTGGCTTACAATCCCTATAATTCTGTCTTCTTCTACCACGGGAAAGCGTCGACGTTTAGACTTTAAAAATAAATTCGCCACATCAAAGAGGTTTACATCTGGTGAAATGGTTTCTACCTCTCGGGACATATAGCGCTCTACACTGGTATCCTCCATGGGCATGTTATAGTATCGGCTTTCAGAAATTTGTTTGACACAATCCCCCTCAGAAATAATACCAATCACTCTTTTTTGCTCATCCACAACAGGACCTCCAGATACTCTGAATTTAATCAGCATGTCTACAACTTCTATGATGCTTTGTTCCTTGGTGAATAAAATCATGCTTTGAGACATGCAATCCCTTACCGTGATTTTTTCTGCCTGTACGTTGGCATCACCCACTTGCTTTCCTTGAAAACTTTTAATACCCATAACTTTGAATTTGTCATTAAATTAAGTATTAAAATGATTAAAATATAATTTTAAGCGTTAAAAAATAAATTTAATCTATTTTTATAGACTGAAATATAAGAATATGTCTTTTCAAAAGAAAGGGCTTAAAGCTAGTTTTAGATTACTGTTTACCAGGTGGTTTGATTTCATAACCAGTTTCAACCTTCGCTTTACTAACCATCTGTTTGACATCTTCCAGTAACTTTTGAGCATCGTAAATAATACCGTCTTTAATGGTGTATTTCACTCCGCCAACTCGGGTCACTTCATTATCCTCTGTCAATTTTATGGCACCAGTTCCATATAAGACCTTTAAATTTTCAAGCGGGTTTTCTTCCACAATTACAAAATCGGCGAGCTTACCGATTTCCACACTGCCAATTTGATCTTCCATCCCCAAAGCTTCTGCGCCTTTGAGAGTAGCAGACATCATAATCTCTAGCGGGTGAAATCCAGCTTCACGAAGCAGCTCCAATTCGCGCACATAGGCAAATCCATACAGTTGAAAGATAAACCCAGAATCTGATCCTGTAGTCACTCGTCCGCCTCGGTTTTTATACTCGTTCACAAACGTCATCCACAGCTCATAGTTTTTTCTCCAGCTGGTTTCCTCCTCGGTTCCCCAGTAATGCCAGTGCGAACCATGAGATATTTTACTGGGTTGGTAAAATTCCCAAAGCGAGGGTAGAGTATACTCCTCGTGCCATTCGGCTCTACTGGTTCTCATCAAATCGCGATTAGCTTCATAAATATTGAAGGTGGGATCGATAGTAAAATCGAGTTCCAGCAGTTCATTCATCACCTCATTCCACTTTTCAGAATAAGGTTTGGCTGCCTGTTCCCATAATTCGCCTGCACCAGCAAAACGATCTTGTTCATTGTTGTAATTGTAATCCAGCTTATAATGCTGGACAGTTCGGTCGGTAAACATAGCTTCCGGTAGTCCGTACCAGTGTTCCATACTAGTTAGCCCGGCTCTTGCCGAGTTTAAAACGTTCCAGCCGGCGACATCCATTTGGGCGTGATGCATTGCGGAACGCAAACCCAATCGTTTATTTTCTTCCAGCGCAGCCTTCATAATTTCTGGGCGAGCCCCAAAAAATTTAATACCATCCGCACCATTTTTTGCATTCGTTTTTACCCACTCTCTGGCCATTTCCGGCGAGCTTATTTTCTTTTTGCTGCCCTGTCCAAACGCGGTATAGGCCAAAATTCTTGGAGCCGTTATTTCATTGTAAGCCGACTTTCTCTTGTGCTCCAGTACCCAGTCCAGTCCGTTACCAGCTGAAGGGTCTCGAATCGTAGTTACACCGTGACCCATCCATAGCTTAAATACATATTCTGCAGGAGTGCCTTGAGCCTCACCACCAATATGTCCGTGCATATCCACAAATCCAGGCATTAAGTACATACCCGAGGCGTCCAGTTCTTTACCACCAGATTTGAGTTGTGGTCTTTTGGCATCTTCTATTTTTACCCCTGGATAACCAACAGTTTGGATGTCCGCAATTTTATTGTTTTCCACTACAATATCTACAGGACCTGTGGGTGGCGCTCCATTACCATTGATCAAAGTGACTCCACGAATAATCAATTGTGACCAGGGACCTTCGCCTTCTGTGCGTTCTGGTGCACTCTCGATTTGTGCCCAGGAGGTTATTTGTATCAACAATACAAATAAAGATAATAATAGCTTTTTCATAGTTTTTAGTTTCAAAAAAATAAAGGTATGAAAGTTTATCTACAGAGCGGTTTCTATTAAAAACCTCCTTTCAGGGGTAGGCTAACTATGAGGATTTGTCTCAGCCTAAACCTTTGGACTCTAGATATTTTTTAAGACATTTAAGTTTAGTTTTAGGGTTTCGTTCTTGGTTAAGGTTAACTTTGTAGTTCTAGAAAGAATTCAAATACCAGAATGGCTAAACGAAAAAAAGAATCTGACCTCCCTAAAGTCAAATTGAATAAGCAGAATCTTAAAAAATCCCTGCGCCTTTTTTCTTATATCGGCCCTCACAAATGGAAACTTATCATTGGAATGATCTTTTTAGGTTTTACGGGACTTACCGCACTCCTGTTTCCAAAATTGATGGGCAATCTGATTGAGACAGCCGATTTCACTTCAAACGATATCAACAGAATGGGACTTATCCTTTTGGCCTTATTTACTGCTCAGGCAGTGTTTTCATTTTTTAGAGTAGTTCTCTTTGTGAATGTGACCGAAAATATGCTGTCCTCCATCAGACAGGATACATACAATACTCTGGTAAAAATGCCGATGCAGTTCTTTTCCTCACGAAGAGTTAGTGAACTCAACAGTCGGGTCGCTGCAGATATCTCTCAGATTCAGGATACGTTTACAACGGGAATAGCAGAATTTTTAAGACAGATGATCATCGTTATTGGTGGAATTACGGCTTTGTTTTTTACATCGGTAAAACTCTCTTTATTAATGCTGGCTACCATTCCTATTTTTGCCATCGTGGCTGTTTTTTTTGGAAAGTTCATCAAGAAATTATCCAAAGAAGCACAGGATAAAGTAGCGGACTCCAACACTATTGTCGGTGAAAGCTTGCAAGGGATTGCCAATGTTAAGGCCTTTACCAACGAAGCCTTTGAAATGCTGAGGTATAAGTTTGCTGTCAACGATATTAAGAAGATTGCCATAAAAGGGGGACTTGCCCGGGGAGCGTTCTCTTCCTTTATCATTTTTTGCATTTTTGGCGCTATCGTGCTGTTGGTCTGGTACGCTGTCAAACTCCAAAATGTAGGAGAGTTAAGTCAATCGCAACTCATTACCTTTATTTTATATACTATTTTTGTAGGCGCTTCCATCGGTGGTTTGCCTATTCAATATGCTCAAATTCAAAAGGCGATTGGCGCTACAGAGCGGGTGTTCGATTTGATTGATGAAGAGCCGGAAGTGATTGAAGAAAAATCTACTCCGCAACCTATTCATGGTAAATTAAGCTTTAAAGACTTAAAATTTGCATATCCTACCCGCCCAGAACTTACGGTGTTGAAAGGCATCAGTTTTGAAGCCCAAGAAGGAGAATCCATTGCTATTGTTGGTCCAAGTGGTGCAGGAAAATCTACCATTGCATCTTTAATTTTAAGATTTTATGAGCCTCAGGAAGGTCAAATGTTACTGGATGATACCCCCGCTTCAGAATTCACCCTACACGATTTAAGAAGTCAGATGGCCATTGTTCCACAAGATATTCTTTTGTTTGGGGGCACTATCAAAGAAAACATCGCTTACGGCAAGCCAGAAGCAACAGACAAAGAAATTCTGGAAGCGGCCAAAAAAGCCAATGCTCACGATTTTATCATGTCTTTTCCCGAGCAATATGAAACCATTGTGGGAGAGCGAGGAGTACAGTTGTCTGGTGGACAGCGTCAGCGAGTCGCCATTGCCAGAGCAGTCCTAAAAAACCCAGTGATTTTAATATTAGATGAAGCAACCAGTTCCTTAGACTCCGAGTCAGAAAAACTGGTACAGGATGCTTTAGAAAAGCTGATGAAAGGCCGAACATCATTTGTGATAGCGCACCGCTTATCTACGATTAAAAATGCTGATCAAATTTTGGTGCTAGAAGATGGTAAAATCGTGGAGAAAGGAACCCATTCTGTCCTTCTGGAAGATGAAAAGGGACTTTATCACAAGCTGATTCAGTTACAGATGGAACTCAATTGATAGGTGATAAGAGGTATTTATATAAATGCGCTGCTTACTGCATCGTTTGCGTGAAACTTTGTGGATTACTGTTCAAAAAAAACACTTTGATTTTTGAAGTTGCTTAAATCTAATTTAATACTTTAGAGGCTTGTAATTGCACAATAAGATGAATTATGGCGCCTCTAAAAACATCCTTCCCAAAAGATAAAATGAAAATTGTTCTACTCGAAAGCATAAGTCCATCGGCGGTGGAAACTTTCAAGAACATGGGGTATACTCATATCGAGCAACATGCCGGCGCTCTGTCTGGAGAAGAATTGGATGAGGTTTTGAAAGATGCTAAAGTAGTCTGCATACGATCTAAAACTCAAATGACCGAAGCGGTCCTCAAAAAAGCTAAGAAACTGGTGGCGATTGGTTGTTTTTGTATTGGGACCAATCAGGTGGATTTGGATGCGGCAAACAAAGCAGGCGTTTGTGTGTTTAATGCTCCTTTTAGCAATACTCGCTCTGTTGCAGAATTGGTCATTGCCACGGCGATTATGTTAATTCGTAGAATTCCAGACAAAGATAAAGCAGCGCATGCAGGAGAATGGGACAAGAGTTCTGTAAATTCCCATGAGATCAGAGGAAAGCGACTTGGGGTGATAGGCTATGGCCATATTGGATCTCAGGTATCGATCTTAGCAGAAGCTATGGGGCTTAAAGTATCCTACTATGATGTAGATAATAAATTGCCCTTGGGCAATGCTGAGAAAGTAGACAGTCTGAAGACTTTAATCGAAGAGTGCGATATTCTCACGCTGCACGTTCCTGGTAATTCCGGGACTCAAAACTTATTGGATGAACAGGTAATGTCTTGGTTCACAAAAGGGCAGTTGTTGATCAATATGAGTCGAGGCGATGTGATTGATATCGATGCCTTAAAAAAAGCCCTGGAGGAGAAAAGAATTAGTGGGGCCGCGGTGGATGTTTTTCCAGAAGAACCTAAGAACAAGACAGAAAAATTTAGTTCTCCTCTACAGAATGTAACCAATGTTATCCTCACTCCTCACATTGGTGGTTCTACTGAAGAAGCCCAGTGGAATATTGGTCTGGATGTGTCTTCAAAATTGATAAAGTATATCGAAAGTGGTGCCAGCATTGGTAGCCACTCCATTCCTGAATTATCACTTCCAAAAATGGAAGATACCCACCGTATTCTTCATATCCATAAAAACGTATCTGGAGTCCTTTCAGAGATCAACTCTAAGATTTCCAAGCTAAACGTGAATATTTTAGGGCAATACTTAAGTACTAATTTTGATGTGGGCTATGTGGTGCTGGATATCGCTAAGAATGACTCTCTGGACACTTTGAAAGAGCTAAAGCGTATTAAACATACCATCAAAGTAAGAATACTCTACTAGTCCTTTTTTTCAGTTTCTACGTTTTCTGTTCTCTGTTCTTTAGGGGGCCATAGAAAAACAAGTGGTCTGTTGGTGAAATAATTGAGCACAGAAAGCACAATGGCTTTAAATTCTGAAAAAGGAATGCGTCTAGAGCGGAAAGCGACCAGCATTGAGAGTCCAAAACTCACCCAGAAGTTCATCATTCCAATAAAGAATATTCCTGCCAGAGACCAGATGATCATTTCTGGAGTGAGTGAAAATCCAGAACCATACATGCCTAATGCAAAATTTCCAGCCGAAAACGCGATGTGACGGATGTCCAAATTCAATCCTAAAAAAACTCCTAAGGAAGCAGTACTACCCATGAATACACCAAACCAAAAATTGGACATCAGTCCGGCCCATTTATTTTCGATAAATCTGGCGAGTTTTACCGCAAATTTTTTACCAAAATTTCGCTTGAGATAGGGGTGCTGCCCGATACGGTTATACACGTCATTGAATTTGTTCCGGTTGGCTATACCTCCTGCAATAATTCCCGCGAGAAATAAATAGATACCTGCAATTCCTGCATGTATAATAGCTAAAGAACCAATAGGGTCTAGTTTTTTAATTAATTTTTCCCATTTTGCCTCCGGGATATTATAGTCCAAATTAAGATCTACCAGATAGACCACCAGCATTGCTACAGGAAAGGCCATAATGATATTTCCAATAAAAGCTACAAATTGAGAGCGGAATACTTCAGAGAAGAGTTTAGCAAAAGCTTTGTGTTTAATCCGCCTGGATCCTTTGGATTTCATACCTGTTTCTACAGCAGAAATCAAGGTAGAAGCTGTCATCGCAGGTTGCTTGGTAGCTAGAGTGAACCCCAAAAGATAAAGAATCATAAAACCGATAGAGTAGTTCATGCTGTATACAAATGCCTCTCCAAAACTGCTTAGATCAAGCTTATAGAGCAAGACTTTGGTTACGCACATGAGGCCAACAATAAGTCCTCCTCCAATGGAGGTTAAAAGCATTTTGAAATAGCCTTTTCTGCTTTCGGTGATATAATGCTCACCGGTTTTGGCCGTTTGTTCGGTGATTTCATAGGATAAAATACGCGTGCCCTCGTCGAAAAATTTACTCAGATTATTTTTATAGCAATGATGCCTGATGAGTCTTTTCCCAAGGTTGATGGTGTTCTCTTTCAAGTCATCCTCATCTTCTGCTGTAAGAAATGGCAAGGTCACTTCCATCCTCAGAAGTTGTCTTTTTATACGCAATAGATCTTGATTCACCCTCAGAGAGATTCCAAACTTTTTACTGTTTCTAAAGGCCTGATTGACGTAGTCTTTACATTGCTGAAGCAAAACAAAAAGTTGTTTATAATCTTCATCCTCGGGGGGTATACAATGAGTGGCCTCATTCAAAATTCGCTTTTCAATCAAACTCAGGTCATTTTGAAAGGCCACAAATGGACTATCCAGGTTGTTGTATTCCGGAACCATTTTCATCACTTTAGTTTCCAAAGCATTGCCACATATCCTTAGGGTCATGATTTCAAAAGCAAACAGAACTTCAGACAAGGGCGATTCTACTTCAACAGAGGTATTTATGGGCTTGAACTCAAGCAAGGTGAATAAAATTCTTAGTTCACTAGGATCAATTTTTTCGATCCAGTCGGTATCGTCAGTCTTGTAAAAAACCTGATTCAGGATAAATTCCAGGTCGCATTCTTCAGGTTGTCTGGGGAGGAATTTAGCAAATAGCTTTTCTTTGATTTCAAAAAAGAAGTCAGACTCTTCAGGTATACCTGCATCAGAAATCAGGGAGTGGAAAACCTTTCCTTTAAGCAAAGTGTTGAGGTATTCTGCCAATTGAGATCGATACGTATTATTATCTTTTAAAAGAGAAATAAGCGGATTGAGAGTCACCGGCGATTCCTCCTTTATGGTTTCGGGTCTTAAGAGATCAACCAGTTTGACAAGCAGATCCACCTGTGCCGAGATATTCTCCCAGGATTTATCCTTGAAATAGTTTTTGAAAAATGTGTATAAATCCTGTTGTTGCTTAGCCATATGCTCATAAAATCTCAAAATTAGAGCCTTTTTACTTTATTGAACTCAAATTATCTTGTTTTTAACCAACCTGTAATACTTAGTCGTTCATCATTGATTACTTTTTTCACCTCGTGTTCCAGAATCTGACTTTCAAAAATGACTACTCTACCTGGTAAAGGATGAACCACAATCTCTTCTAAACCTTCAGGATATAATACCAATTCTCCGCCATTGGAGGGTTTCCAGGAATGGTCATTGAGATAGCAAACCAGGGAAAGCTTACGCCGGTCATCATTTTGAAACGTATCGATATGTCTCTTATAAAAGGTTCCTTTAGGGTAAACTGCATAATGAAACTCCTGATGCAGGATACCCATAAAACAGGTTTTATTTAGATATGTCTTGAAGCTATGAATCTGCTCAAAAAAACTTTGTTCTACTGAACTTGCCTTAAGTTCATCTATCCATTGGATATAGTCTCCCCGAATCTCTTTTTCGATAGATTCATTAACTCTATTTCCTATCGCCGCTTTTTTCAATTCACTTTGATCATACAGCATCAGTAGCTGACCTCTTAATTTATCGATCAGAAATTCATCAAAAAAGCGATCACAGATTGAAAAGCCTTGTTCTGTAAGATCAGTAATTATGGCTTCGTACAGCGGATTTTCCTGAAATGGGATATCTTCTGAGAGAAGAGGTGCATTCATAAAGATAAAGATTTAATAAGAGTCAAATTTAAATGTTATTATGATACACAGGTAAAAAATAAAACTGATAAATGCACTAAGGCAATGTGAAATGAAGCACAGATTTTGGTTTTTTCCTCGGTATAATTAAACTCAAAAAGTGGAGCTTATGAAGTCTTTTTAATTTGACAAATCCAGTATCTTTGCCACAATATTGAATACCATGGCAAAAATCAGAATCACAAAACAGTTTACCTTTGAAACCGCTCACGCCCTTTATGGTTATGACGGTAAGTGTAAAAATGTCCACGGACACAGCTACAAGTTGGATGTAACGGTCATTGGCGAGCCTATTACCGATATCAATAATGTGAAGTGCGGAATGGTCCTCGATTTTGGAGACCTCAAGAAAATCGTAAAGTCTGAAGTCGTGGATGTGATGGACCATGCCATTTTATTGAACAAAAACACCCCTCATATCGAATTAGCAGAACAACTCAGATCCTCCGGACATGATGTGGTTTTGGTTGATTATCAACCTACAAGCGAAAATATGGTGATCGATTTTGCCCAAAAGATTTCCAGTCAACTCCCAAAAAACCTGCAACTTCACTCTCTAAAACTGAGAGAGACAGGAACGGCTTTTGCCGAATGGTATGCTAGTGATAACCTTTAGAAGTCAATTTCAAACTCGGTAGTTTCCTCTTTAGCTTCTTCACCGTTTTCTAAGTCTTCGTTTTCTTCATCACAATCGATCTGGATGCTGAGGTTATCTGGTCTTTCAAACTTTTCATTAGACACCTCAAGGGTTTCATCGGCGTAGAGGTCTTTCATATACATTCCCCAAATCGGTAAGGCCAATGTAGCTCCTTGACCGTAGGTGATGCTTGGAAATCTCACACTTCTATCCTCTCCTCCTACCCAAACGCCTGTGGCTAAGTTAGGTACCATACCTATAAACCAGCCATCACTTTGGTTTTGCGTTGTTCCTGTTTTTCCGGCGATGTCGTTTTCTAAAGCATAAGGATAGCCCGTTACTACTTTTTTGTAATGCTCTAACTCTTTGATGTAATCAGAATTAGTTCTCAAACGTCTACCAGAGCCAAATCTGGTGACCCCTTCCAGCAATTTGATAGTGACATAAGCAGATTCTTCGCTCAGTACATCTCGACTCTGTGGCTTGTGTTGGTACAAAATAGTTCCGTTTTTATCCTCGATACGTTGCACTGCATAAGGCTTTACATAAACGCCTTTGTTTGCAAATGTGCTGTAGGCAGAGACCATTTCATAAACACTTATATCCGGTGTTCCCAGAGCTATAGCAGCTACGGGGAGAATATTAGAAGTGTCAATACCCAGTTTACCCACCAGACTGATTACATTTTCTGGTCCTGTTTTATCTATAACTCTTGCGGTAATGGTGTTGATGGATTCTGCTAAAGCCTGCTTCAAAGTTTTCATTCCGCCATAATCCTCACTACTATTGGATGGCGTCCAATCTACTTCGGTAACGCCATGCCTTCCTTTGGGTATGGTATAAGGCGTATTAGGAAATTCCTTACATGGCGACCAAAGCAACTGATCTACAGCTGTAGCGTACACAAAAGGCTTGAAGGTGGAGCCTACCTGTCTTTTAGCTTGCTTAACGTGCTCATACTTAAAGAATTTATAATTGACTCCACCTACCCAGGCTTTGATTTCACCGGTTTGAGGCGTCATGGACATCATTCCCGTATTCAAAAACGATTTGTAATAACGGATAGAATCCTTTGGAGTCATTAAAGTATCGATAGGTCCTTCCCAGGAAAACAGGCGCATTTCGCGTTTTCTATTAAACGTCGCCATGATAGAATCTTCATCTATTCCGCGGCGGGCCATGGTTTTATAACGGTCAGAATTTTTGATGCCTTTCTGCAAAATTTTTTCAATTTCTGCAGCATTTATACTTCTGAAGGGTGCTGTTTTATTGTTCTTATTTTGAGCATTAAATTCCTTTTGAAGATTTTTAAGATGTTTTTCTACCGCGGTTTCTGCATAGGTTTGCATTTTAGAATCTACCGTAGTGTAGATTTTTAAACCATCTCTATACATACTGTAGGAACTTCCATCAGGTTTTGGGTTATCTTCAATCCAGTCTTTCATGAATTCCTGGACGTAAGCTCTAAAATAGGTAGCAATCCCGTCATCGTGTTCTTCTGGAGAGAAGTTGGTAACTAAGGGTAATTTTTGTAAAGAGTCTTTAACTTTTGTGGTTAGGAAGCCATTTTTCTCCATTTGTTTAAACACCTGATTTCTTCTGCTTAGAGAATTATCTTTAAACTGCTCTTTTACGGGGTTGTATAAAGAAGGGTTTTTCAACATAGCCACAAGTGTAGCAGATTCTTCAATAGTAAGTTCTCTAGGCTCTTTCCCAAAGTAAATTCTGGAGGCGGAGCGAATACCTATGGCATTATATAAAAAATCCATCTTGTTGAGGTACATCGCAATAATTTCATTCTTAGCGTACTGTTCTTCCAGCCTCACGGCGATCACCCATTCCTTTACCTTTTGTATGATCCTGTTGAAGGTTCCACTTTTGTTGGGATCTGTAAATAAAAGTTTGGAAAGCTGTTGGGTGATGGTACTCGCTCCTCCTTTTTGACCTAAGAAAATAGCAGCTCTCAAGGTTCCCCTGGCGTCTATTCCAGAATGGCTATAAAAACGCTCATCTTCTGTAGCAACTAGTGCATTGACTAGATGATCTGGCAGATCCTCATAATTGATAGGAGTTCTATTCTCTTTAAAGTACTTTCCAAGGGTTTCTCCATCTACAGAAATAACCTCTGTAGCTAGATTGGTCTCAGGATTTTCAAGCTCTTCGAAGGTAGGCATGGTTCCCAAAGCTCCCCAACTTGCTAAGAGGAAGATAAAGACAACGCTTAAAATACCTGCTAAGATCACAATCCAAAAGCCAAGAATATACTTTTTGAATCCTTTCTTGGGTGTTGATGTTTTACTCATAAGTTGTAATAAAAAAGGGCATTAATTTTCAGCTGGTTCGGCTACTTCCAAATGTATGCCAAAATCCATAATTCCTCGAAGTGTATCCAGAGCTTCTACAGAACCAAACTTACGCATAGCCTGTTTCACTTCTATAGTGTACTTACCTTGCTCCGTAAACGTCACCTTGGACTTGTACCACAATTTACTCTCTTTTACGCTGCCAAAACCAGTTCCCATCAATTCGCCGTCAGGATAGGCCATTTCATATTCCAGAGTGTCTCCAACCTGTTTTCCGTTGGGAAATGAAATGTTGGCGATGAGGTATAAATTGTTGAACTCATAGTTTTGATTCAGCCTGGTGTTAAAGAACAAATGATAAGGTCTTATCGTATCTGGAGCCTCAAAGTCAAACGCCAAGGTATCCGCCTCGGCCCAGCCCCTAGAAAAATTCTTATATTCTGAATAGATAAGTTTTTCCTGGCAACCTATCAAACCCAGAAACAAGACCGCCAAAAGGTAACGTTTACGACTTTGCATTATTATTTTTTGACTTCTTGTGTTTACTAGACTTTCTTTTGTTTCTTGATTTTTTGCGCTTGGGCTTGTCAAAACGGGTTAAGCTATCCTGACCAAAATCGTTGGAAAACTCAGCCTTTTCTGGAACCAGCTCAGAGGTAAATTCTTCTAGACTGGCCACTGGATTTTTATCACGCTGGGCTTTTAAAATCACTTTTACCGCATCGGTATCTAGCTCTATCCAGTTGTTGTATTCCTTCTCGTAAGCATACCATAATTTCCCTTTGAAAATATCTATTTTCTGGCAAACCGCATCTCCCTTTTTGGTGGTGAGCTTTTGATCTTGTCTAGGAAAGTCTTTTAAAGCCTCCAGGTAAGTGTCCAATTCATAATTGAGACAACACTTCAATTTTCCGCACTGTCCAGCCAGCTTTAAAGGATTCAAAGACAATTGTTGATACCTCGCTGCCGAGGTTTTTACGGTTCTAAAGTCGGTTAACCAGGTAGAACAGCAGAGTTCACGACCACAAGAACCAATACCGCCAAGCCTTGCTGCTTCCTGTCTAAAGCCAATTTGGCGCATTTCAATTCTGGTTTTAAACTCGTAGGCAAATTCTTTGATCAATTGCCTGAAGTCTACTCGCTCTTCGGCGGTATAATAAAACACGGCTTTGGAGCCATCACCCTGAAATTCGATATCGCTGATTTTCATTTTCAAATTGAGTCGAATCGCGATTTGTCTGGCTTTCACCTTCATGGCATCTTCACGCTCACGGGCCGCTTGCCAAACATCGATGTCTTTTTGAGAGGCTTTTCTGTAAACTTTACAAACCTCCTTGGATTTGGGGTCTGTTTTTTTCTTTTTCATCTGTACCCTTACCAGCTCCCCGGTAAGCGTTACTATGCCAATATCATGTCCTGGAGAAGCCTCCGTGGCTACGATATCTCCGATGGAAAGCGTTAGATTTTCTGTATTTCTAAAAAATTCTTTTCTACTGTTTTTAAAGCGGACCTCCACGCAATCAAAAGCTTCTTGACCTCCAGGGAGTTCAACGTCCGATAACCAATCAAAAACCGTTAATTTATTACATCCATCTGTCCCGCAAGTGCCGTTATTTTTACAGCCCTTAGGCTGGCCATCTTTCCCGGTCGAGCAACTGCTACATCCCATAAATTCTATATATTGAAGCGCTTTATAGTTAAAACGCTGAAGATTAATCTTTCGTGTTCAGAATTTCAAAGATACCAAATAATTACTAGAGATATTCTATTGCTTTTTAGGACTTATTCTGAATTTGATGCTGTGTAGCTTTAGATTTTTCGATCTTTGCTTCAAAAATTTACTGCACTTGAAACAGCCTATTTACATCAACGGTTTTGGATCTATTTCCGCATTAGGTCATGATAATGACAGTATTCTAAAGCATTACCAATCGGATTCCACTTGTTTTTCTAAACTAAAATGGAACACAACTTCTGTTCTAGGCGCTAGTCTTTCTGCTTCCTCTTCCGAAGCCCTAAAAAGTCTTATTCAGGACCATCCAAGGTATAAAGATCTGGACAAATCTGTATTGATGGCTCTGTTCACTTCACGAAAAGCGATCTCAGGATTAAAGGTGCAACCAGGATCTACAGGTATCAATATAGGCTCCTCAAGGGGAGCCACTACTTTATTTGAGCACCACCACAAAGCCTTCCTGGAGGGTGAAAAATTATCTCCGCTTACCTCCCCAACAACAACTTTGGGTAATATTTCCTCCTGGGTAGCACAAGACCTGGGAGTGGACGGCCCCAACATCAGCCACTCTATCACCTGTTCCACAGCCCTGCACGCCATGTTGAATGCCAAAGCCTGGCTGGAGGCCGAGATGTGCGATTTGTTTTTGGTAGGCGGTTCCGAAGCGCCACTTACCGAGTTTACCGTAGCGCAAATGCAGGCGTTAAAACTGTATTCTCAACTAGACACCGCCCGGCCTTGTGAAAGTTTGAAACTGGACAAACAACATAATTCACTGGTGCTAGGAGAAGGTGCTGCTACGGCGGTGATGTCTAGATCGCCAGAGCAGGCTTTAGCCCAAATCACAGGATTTGGATATGCTACAGAGCAAATTACACATAACATTTCCATTTCTTCGGACGCCAAATGTTTTCAAAAATCCATGAGCATGGCCTTGAAAGAAGCAGGAAAAACGGAGGTAGATGCCATCGTGCTTCACGCTCCAGGCACCAAAAAGGGCGATCAAGCTGAGGTTAATGCCATTCAAAGTACTTTTGCAAGCCTTCCCCTGCTCACCACCAACAAATGGAAGCTGGGCCATACCTTTGGGGCTTCCGGAATGCTCAGCATAGAGATGGCCCTACTGATGTTGAACACGGGAGAATTTTTTAAAAATCCTTTTTATCAACAGCCTTCCTCCTCCAAATCTATAGACTCAGTTTTGGTGAATGCGGTTGGTTTTGGTGGGAATGCAGTGAGCATTTTGCTAGAAAAACCTAAAATTTGAAATTAATTAGCCTCAAATATTTTTCAGAATAGATAATACTGTGACTTTTTTCTATTTTTGACTCATTAAATAAAATTACCATGATAAGAAACGACTGGACCAAGGAAGAGATTTTAGATATTTACAATAAGCCTTTAATGGAGTTGCTTTACGAAGCAGCAACTGTGCATAGAAAACATCACGATCCTAATAAAGTGCAGGTATCTACCTTGCTGTCGATCAAGACTGGTGGATGCCCGGAAGATTGCGGGTATTGTCCACAAGCAGCCCGTTACCACACCGATATTGAAGGGAACGACCTGATGAGCGTTTCTCAGGTGAAAGCCCAAGCCTTAAGAGCCAAAGCCTCTGGTAGTTCTAGAGTATGTATGGGTGCCGCCTGGAGAAATGTGAAAGACGGGGAGGAGTTTGACAACGTTTTGGAAATGGTAAGAACCATCAACAAGCTGGATATGGAAGTCTGCTGTACGCTAGGCATGGTGACAGAAAATCAAGCGCAACGTTTGGCAGAGGCTGGACTGTATGCCTACAACCATAATTTAGACTCCTCAGAAGAATATTATAAAGAAGTCATTTCTACCAGAGGTTACCAGGACCGACTGGATACCATAGGCAACGTGAGAAAAAGCAACGTCACAGTATGTAGTGGTGGAATCATCGGCATGGGTGAATCTTTGGAGGACAGGGCAGGCATGCTTGTCGCTCTGGCTACCTTGAGTCCTCAACCAGAATCTACACCCATTAACGCTTTGGTTCCTGTAGAAGGAACGCCGCTAGAGGAGCAGCAAAAGGTATCGATCTGGGAAATGCTACGAATGGTAGCCACGACCAGAATTGTGATGCCAGAAACACAAGTAAGACTCTCTGCGGGGAGAACCGATATGAGCAGAGAAGGCCAGGCGATGTGCTTTTTTGCCGGTGCCAATTCCATTTTTGCTGGGGACAAACTGTTAACAACACCAAACCCAGATGTGAATGAAGACATGGAAATGTTTAAATTGCTAGGACTTGAGCCGCAAAAAGCCTTTGAGAAAAAATCTCAGCCAGCAACCGTCTCTGCTGAAGAATCCAAATACAAACCTCTTGGTGAAAAACCAAAATGGACCAGACCTGGGCATACTATAGAGCGTAATGTGGTGGCTAAAGAAAAGGCCAAGACCAAAATCTAGACAGTACAACTGACTTTTGAATTGAGTATAAGCTTCATTTTGGAATTTCCAAAATGAAGCTTATTTTTGTTTGTTATGAAATCCAACCCCACTCTCAACCTCCAAACCGTGGATCGGGTAAAGACGATTTCTCCTAGCGACTTTGTAGAGAATTACGTTAAGCCTCAAAAGCCTGTTGTAATAGAGCAGCTCACCCACGAGTGGCCCGCTTATAGAAAATGGTCGCTTTCCTACCTCAAAGAGACCGCAGGAGACCTAGAAGTGCCTTTGTATGACAATAGACCAGCCTCTGCCAAAGACAAATTCAACCAGTCACATGCCCAAATGAAATTGAAAGATTACGTGGACTTGTTGAAAAAAGGACCCACCGATTATCGAATTTTTCTTTTCAATATGATGAAAGAAGTTCCAGAGCTTCAGAACCATTACATGATGCCCAAGTTGGGAATTAAGTTCCTCAAAAAACTTCCTTTTCTATTTTTTGGAGCAGAAAATTCGTCGGTGTTTATGCATTACGATATTGATTTTGCCAACATTCTACACATTCATTTTGAAGGTCAAAAGCGCTGTATCATTTATCCGCCGTCAGAAACAAAATACCTGTATAAGGTGCCCAACGCGCTCATAAGCCTTAATGAAATCGATTTCAATCAACCGGATTTTAAAAAATTCCCTGCCTTAGCCAAAGCAAAAGGCTATGAAGCTTACCTTGAGCACGGGGAGGCCTTGTATATGCCAGAAGGTTATTGGCACAACATGACGTACCTTACTCCAGGATTTTCTATGAGCCTGAGGGCTTTGCCCAGAAGTGCCAAAAATGTGGGGAAGGCACTTTATAATCTGACCATCATGAGAGGTGTTGAAAACTTGATGCGCCAACTTAAAGGTGAGGATTGGATTGCCTATAAAAACAAGCTGGCCTATAGCCGACAACAGGAGCGGTTACACAAAGAAACTACATAGGAAGCAAGTCGTTGATGACATCATAGATCAAATCGGTTTCATAGCCTTTGTAAGCCAGATGTTGATAGAGTTTTTGTCTTTTCTTGAAGTCGTTGGACTCGTTAAGGGTCTTTAGTTTCTGTTCGGCCAAGGTCTTAAGGGTTTCCAGGTAGTCGTCTTCATCGATTTCAGACATGCCAGCGTTTCTGTTGTAGGCCGAAATATCTTTGGCTTTCAATTCCCGAAGGATTCTCAAACGCCCGTACTTTTTAATTCTGAATTTGCCCCGGGCGAAACTTCTGGCAAAGCGTTCCTCATTCAAAAAATCTTCCTCAATAAGTTTGGTAATGATGTAGGCTTTAGCGTCATCATACATGTCCAGAGCCTTTAGTTTTTTCTCCACTTCCTGGTGACAGCGGTCCTGATACACGCAGTAGTTCATCACCTTCAACAGCGCTTCGTCAACGGTTAAGGATTTCTTGGGTTTGAAGTTTTCTTTGGACATTTTTTAGCAAGCTCTAGTTGCAAAAATACGAAAACAAAAAACCCCATATCCACTAGGGGATATGGGGTTTATAAAAAATAATATCAAAAGCTTAAAATTTGATAAGCGAACCATCCTGGTCATAAAAATGATATTCTAGGTAGTTGTAAGCATCCCGTGGTTGGATTTTCACCCATTTTTTGAAATCAAAAAACCACTTGCTTCTGGGAGAAGGAAAGCCTTTCATAAGATAGGCTGCAATAAACGGATGCGCTGTAAGCGTTATCTTTTTATTTCCTTTCTTCAAGATCTTTTGGAGATCTGCATTGATTTTGTTTACAATTACAATAGGAGCTTCTATCTCTCCGTCGCTATTGGGATCTTTTTCACGGGTTTTGATGTTCATCTCTGGACGAACACGCTGCCTGGTGATTTGGATCAATCCAAATTTACTTGGAGGTAAGATTTTGTGTTTTGCTCTATCATCGCTCATCTCATCTTTAAGATGTTCGTAAAGTTTTCTTCGGTTGTCTGGGTTGTTCATGTCGATAAAATCAACGACTATGATTCCCCCCATGTCTCTTAATCTCAACTGACGCGCAATTTCGGTGGCGCTAATTATGTTGACTTCGAGTGCTGTATCTTCTTGATTTTTAGCCTTATTACTTCTGTTTCCACTGTTCACATCGATCACGTGCATAGCTTCTGTATGCTCAATCACGAGGTAAGCTCCTTTTTTCATAGTTACGGTTTTACCAAAAGACGTTTTGATTTGTCTTTCTATACCGAACTTTTCGAATATAGGTACTTTAGAATCGTAGTGAGAAACAATAGATTCTCTGTCTGGGGATATTTTCCCGACGTAATCCTTGATTTGAGTAAAGGTCACATCATCATCTACGCATATAGACGTAAATGAGTCATTAAACATATCTCTTAATATTGATGAAGCTTTGTTCAGCTCACCCAAAACTTTTGAGGGTTGATGTGCTCTGCTTAACTTTTTGCACATATTTTCCCATCGTTTCATCAAATTTTGAAGGTCTCCATCAATATCAGCTACTTTTTTGCCTTCTGCAACTGTTCTGATAATGATACTAAAACCTTTGGGTTTAATACTTTTTACTAATCGCTTGAGTCTGCTTTTTTCTTCTTTGCTTTCAATTTTTTGAGAAACTGAGACTCTGTCCGAAAAAGGAACCAAAACAATATAGCGGCCTGCAAGAGAAAGCTCACTGCTCAATCTTGGACCCTTGGTAGAGATAGGTTCTTTTACTACTTGTACAAGAACAGACTGGTTGGAGTGTAGCGTATCTGCTATGGATCCATTTTTATCGATTTCTTCTTCAAACGGAAAATCCCTCAAAGAGAAATTTTTCATTTGATTGGCGGTGGCTTTTTTTACAAACTTCAACATCGTTTTGACGTTTGGTCCCAGGTCATGGTAATGTAAAAAACCATCTTTTTCGTAGCCTACATTTACAAATGCAGCATTGAGACCTGGTAAAGCTTTTCTAATTTTAGCTAGAAAAATATCACCTACAGAAAAATCGAATCCTTCTGTTTCTTTATGGAGCTCTATGAGTCTTCCATCTTTTAATAAGGCAAAATCTACAGCGTCGGAACTAGAACGTACTATTAATTCCTTATTCACGCTTCTTAGATTTAGAAGTCTATAAAAAACTATAGACTTAAATTATACATAAGTAACCCTCAAATGGTACTCTGAAGAGGATTACAGTTTAAATGAATTTAGAAATTCTATACTTGAGAATTTCAATGTCAAAGAACTTGATTTAATAAGAAAAAGTAGTGGTTAACTACTTTTTCTTGTGACGGTTAGCTCTACTTCTCTTTTTTCTTTTATGAGTAGCTACCTTATGTCTTTTTCTTTTCTTACCGCTTGGCATAGGCTTGTCTTTTATTGATTATTAAAAAATTTATTTTACTTCAACGTTTTGTTTTACTCCTTCTACAAATATTTTTGCAGGCTTAAATGCCGGAATATTGTGTGCTGGAATTTTGATGGTAGTGTTTTTTGAGATGTTTCTACCTGTCTTTTCTGCTCTCGTTTTTACAATAAAGCTTCCAAAACCTCTTAGATATACATTATCTCCACCTTCTAAAGAATTCTTTACCTCATCCATAAAGGTTTCTACAGTAGCTTGAACTTCATTTTTCTCTAAACCGAGTTTGTCTGAAATGTTAGCCACGATATCTGCTTTCGTCATAATTCAAAAATATTTATTCAGGATTAATCTTAGATTTTTTTGAGTTTGCAAATATAAGTAATTAATCCGCAATAATTAAACACAATGCTCTAAATAGTAGGTGAATATGAATTATACTTGCAAAAAACATCGAATGAATTTCTCTAAGCGTCTCATAGATTGGTATAAGATAGAACACAGAGATTTGCCCTGGCGACAGACTAAGGATCCTTATATCATTTGGTTGAGCGAGATTATTTTGCAGCAAACCCAAGTTAAGCAAGGCTTGCCTTACTTCCAGAAATTTGTTTTCAGATTTCCAACAGTTCACGACCTGGCCAGGGCAAGTGAGGATGAGGTCCTGAAATTGTGGCAAGGTCTGGGCTATTATTCCAGAGCGAGAAACCTTCATTTTACAGCTCAGTATGTTAGTAAAACCTTAAAAGGACAGTTCCCTGAGACTTATAAAGATCTCAAAACCCTGAAAGGTGTGGGCGATTATACCGCAGCCGCCATTGCCTCTTTCGCTTATGACGAGCCGGTAGCAGTAGTCGATGGGAATGTACAGCGAGTATTGTCACGATTTTTGGGCATACATACGCCAATCAATTCAACGGAAGGGGTAAAAGAATTCAAACATAATGCTCAGGACCTACTCGATGTTACTCAACCCGCCCTGTACAATCAGGCCATTATGGAATTCGGCGCACTCCACTGCCGGCCCAAATCTCCCAAATGCATGTTTTGTGTGTTTCAGCAGGACTGTGTGGCCTATCAGCAAGGTATTCAGGAAGAGTTGCCCATCAAACTGAAGAAGACTAAAGTCAAAAAACGTTACTTCGACTATTTGGTACTTATAGATTCAGAAGAAAACACCCTGGTTCAAAAACGAAGTGGAGCAGGCATCTGGAAAGGCCTTTATGAATTTCCACTGCTGGAATCTGAACACCCCAAAGACGCTCCCAATTCAAAAGACGTTAGCGCAGCGACTGAACTTTCTGTAGAACTGATCCAGAGCATCCACATTTACAATGAAAACCCTGTGGTTCACCTACTCTCGCACCGCAGAATTATGGCTACCTTCATAGAAGTTAAAATCAAGGGTTTGCTATCTGAAGTTAAAGCCTCTGCCGCCATGGAAGTGATGTCCAAAAAAGAACTGCACCAATTGGCGGTTCCAGTATTGATTCAAAACTTTATAGAATCTGAATTTTCCATGGCATAATTCTTTTTCTTACATTTACATAAATTTATTACTATGGCAGGAACACTCAACAAAGTCATGCTTATTGGTCACACTGGTGACGAGGTGAAGATGCATTATTTTGAAGGCGGAAATTGTATTGGGCGCTTTCCTTTGGCCACCAACGAAGAGTACGTCAACAAAGCAACCAATGAGCGCGTTAGCAATACCGAATGGCACAACATTGTGGTGAGAAATAAGGCTGCTGAAATTTGCGAAAAATACCTCAAGAAAGGGGACAAAGTGTATATAGAAGGACGCATCAAAACCCGTAAGTGGCAAGATGACAAAGGCATGGACAGGTATTCTACAGAAATACAATGTCTGGAATTTACTTTTTTAACGCCAAAAGAAGGGGGCAGTCCAGGAAATGCGAGCAATGCTCAGGCTTCCCAGTCGACCCCATCTCCATCCAGTTCTAAACCGTCTCCGGCCACACAGCCTATGGAAGAGGAAGAAGATGATCTACCATTTTAAAACTAAAATTCACTAAATTTTGGAACCCGGCCCCTCGAGTTACATCTTATTTTCGGTCATCGCATTGACCGAAGTCTTCAAGATTATATTTTTCTTTATTCTGCTTATTTCTTCTGCCCTTATTTCCGGGTCGGAAGTCGCCCTGTTTTCCTTAAAACCATCAGACTTTGATGTGAAGGAAGGCAATGTGTCCAAGCAGGAACAGATCATCATCAACTTACTGGATAAACCCAAAAAGTTACTGGCTACCATACTCATTGCCAATAACTTTATCAATATTGCTATTGTATTGCTGTATGCCTCTATTAGTGAGTTGTTCTACGGCGATAGTGCCACCTTATTTTTTGGCATTAGCCTCAGATTCATCATTGATGTAGGGGTGGTCACCTTTTTGATTTTGATGTTTGGGGAGATCCTTCCCAAGGTCTACGCCAACAGAAACAACGTGGAGTTTGCCCACTTTATGGCAGTACCGCTTAGTGTTCTGGACCGACTGCTTACCCCGCTGAGTTTACCCATGCGTGCAGTGACCAACCTGATCCAGACCCGCTTTGGCAAGCAGAAAACCAACCTGAGTGTAGACCAGTTGTCTCAGGCCCTGGAGC
Source organism: uncultured Mesohalobacter sp. (assembly GCA_964577705.1). Lineage (GTDB taxonomy): Bacteria > Bacteroidota > Bacteroidia > Flavobacteriales > Flavobacteriaceae > Psychroflexus. Next base: position 5,509 of record CAZOAD010000037.1, on the reverse strand, counting down.
TGACCAGCGAAGAGGACACCTCCAAAGATGAAAAGAAAATACTGCAGGGGATTGTCTCCTTTGGGAATACAGATACCAAACAGGTCATGCGCCCCCGACTGGATATATTTGCGCTCAATGTAGAACAGCCTTTCCAGGAAGTGATAGACGAAATAAGAGAAAACGGCTATTCCAGAATTCCTGTCTACGAAGACAATGTGGATAACATCACCGGCATTTTATACATCAAAGATTTACTGCCTCACCTTCAGGAAAAGGACTTCAAGTGGCAGGCTCTGGTGAGAGATCCTTATTTTGTACCAGAAAACAAAAAACTGGACGACCTCTTGGCCGACTTCCAGGAGCAAAAAAATCACCTGGCTATTGTGGTAGACGAATATGGAGGCACCAGTGGATTGATATCTTTGGAAGATATCATCGAAGAAATTGTGGGAGACATCAGCGATGAGTTTGATGACGAAGATGTGATCTACTCCAAAATCAATGAGTCGACCTACGTCTTTGAGGGCAAAACTCCGCTAAAAGACTTTTACAAAATACTGAAACTGGGCGACGAGAAAGTCGAGGAACTGGAGGCCAATAAAGGTGAAGCAGAGACGCTGGCCGGCTTTGTCCTGGAGTCTTCCAAAGGCTTCCCCAAAAAGGGGCAGGTGATTGCCTTTAGCAATTTCGACTTTACCGTAGAAGCTTTGGACAGCAAACGGATTGTGCAGCTCAAAGTGAAAATAAACAAAGAAAAAACAGGGGACCATGCTTAGAGCCTGTTTAGTTTTACTGGTGATCCTTAGCGTATCCTGTAGCGATGCGACACAGCCCAAACCCAAAGGCTTTCTGGCTCTCACTTATGGAGAAGCGAGCTACGATGAGGTGAAGGTGAACTGTCCTTTTGAGTTTGAAAAGAACACCGTGGCCAACATAGAAATTGAAAATCCCAATCAGCCCTGTTGGATCAACCTGGATTATCCGAGTATGCAGGCCAAAATTTACCTCACCTATTCTCCCGTAGAAGACAATCTGAGGGCCTTACTTTTGGATGCACAAAAGCTGCCCGAAAAGCACGCCATCAAGGCCGACCTTATAGAGACCAGTGTTTACCAAAATGAAAAGCACCGTACTTTTGGCAACTTCTATGAGGTGGAGGGCGATGCGGCCTCACAGGCTCAGTTTTATATGACCGACAGTACTTCCCATTTTCTGACCGGTTCCATCTATTTTGAAGTTAAACCCAATTACGATTCCATCCTCCCTGCAGCACATTATCTTAAAAAAGACCTGCGACACCTGGTCGAAACTTTGGAGTGGGAATAAGACAAATGCTTTTTCAATTTATCAAGGCTACTAGCCAAATCCTTGCTTTTTTATAGCCTTAACAGTGAGGGTTTAATATAAATTGATATCTTGCTAGCATTATATCAATTTACCAATTTAAACCAATCCTATGCGATTACTCTTATCCTTTCTAATTTTATTATTGATTGGCTGTTCCAGTCCAAAACAAGAAAAAGAAGTCACCACTTTGTCAGCTTTAGAAAACTATGATACACTGGCGTGGAGTGGAATGCTTCATTTTAAAGACCAAAACTACGAGAAATCCCTGTCTAATTTTCAAAAGGCCTTTAAAATCAAACCGGATGAAAATGTTTCAGATTACTTTTACGCCTCTGCCGCAGCACTACATACCAATAAGGATTCCATAGCAAAAGATTTAATCATTTCTGCGATTCAAAAGACCAATGCTTCCGAAGACGATTTAGACAGTTTTGATGAATTTGATACATTTAGAGATAAAGTACTTTTTTCTGAGATCAAAGTTGACTATTCAACTTACCAAGCTGATTTTTTTAATAACCTTAAATACCCAGAAATTTATAAAGAGATTGATCTGTTGGTAGAAAAAGATCAAAAGGTCAGAACCGATGGGAGCAGTGGAATTGAGATGCGACGTATTGATAGTTTAAATATTACACGACTAATTGAAATTAATAAAAAGTACGGTTGGTTTGATAAGCAATGGTTACTCTTGTGGCATCACCGAGGAATCCACAGGGAGGATAACTATGTCTGGAATTACTTTAGACCCTTGATTAACGAAAAAATTGAGAAAGGTGAATTGAGAAAAAGCTATTGGGCAAGATTTGACGACGAGTACTCTATGCTCAGGGATAATGGTTTACAGATTTATGGCACGTATTGGAAGAATTATGACCAATTTCCTATTGAGAACATAGATCAAGTGGATAGCTTAAGAAGTACAGTAGGATTGCCACCCTTGGTCTATATGCATAAAGTATATGATGCTATCTTACCAGAGGATTACGAAGGTAAACTACCAGAAAGCATGTATAAACAAGAAATAAATTAAAATCCGGCTTGTGTCAAATCAAACGTATACAAGTTTTGTATTCCATGATTTTTTTAATTAAAAGTTTCAGCCTTAATTTGTCATTAAACTAATGAATATTTATGAATACTATTAAACTTCTATTCTTTGCTATTGTAATCCTTTTTTCAATAAATCTCAACGCTCAAGCCGATCTTAAGATTGGACTAAATGCAGGATTAAATTATCCAGATGTAAGAGGAAATGAATTGGCTAAATTCAATAATTTTAAGGTTGGTTATTTAGTAGGTGTTTCTTTGGATTACTATCTAAAAGAAAACTTATCGATAAAAACGAATGTCAACTACGAAAGAAAAATTGAAAAGTTAGAATTAACGTTTTTCAACAATCAAGCTCAAGAAGTTGGGACTGAAACCTATAATGAGACTTTCGATTTTATAAATATTCCAATTCTATTGAAATATGAATTTGGAAATTCAAAATTTTTCGTCAATGGAGGTCCTTTCCTAAATTATTTACTGAAGAATGAAATAGATGAAGACTATCCTAGAGACAATAGCGAACTAGTCTCAGAACAGAAAAATATCGATTTTGGATTATCCTTAGGTATTGGAACTAACATAACACTTAACGAAAAGAATGACTTGATCATCGAATTGAGAAATGATTTCGGACTTATAGATACTGGAGGTGTACCTAATCGAGTCAACGGAACATTAAAAACAAATGCAATAAAACTTATACTAGGGTGGAATTTAGGAATATAAGTAAAGTGGATAAGGCTTTGTATTTAGGTTTCCCATAAATAATGGCTTTTTTCTTGACTGTTATGACAAATGGCTTTGCTAATTTAAGTTAGATATTGTGAGATTTTTATAGCCTCTACTGTGGTATTTAAACGGGAATCTATATCTTGTGTGCTATTTTTAGCTACCCATTCGGAAGAATAGGGTCTTCAATGCAGATAGAAAGCAAATTGACTTATGGCAAAACATAAACGAATTAACTTAAACATAAGTCAAAGGCTAAGCGATCATCTAATTCAGGGCTTCTTAATTTTTCTAAGTGTCTTTTTTGCCTTTTGGCTTACCGAATACAGAGAGTCACAAAAAGACGCAGACACCCTCGAGATTTCTCTACAGTATATCGCTTCCGAAATGAGTTATAATCATAACAGAGTTGAGTCTATATTTGAATACCATACTCAATTGCTTTTAGAAATTGATAGTTTAAGAACAGATACGGATTCCAACTGGATGCAAATGAAAGGAAGTGATTTAGAAAATTGGAAAGGGCTACAAATACCCCTCTTACGCTCAACAGCATACCAGACATACCTTAACTCGAATATAATTGATAATGTAGAATTTGAACTGGCGAAGTCATTGACCAGGGTTTACTATGCACAATCTATTACAGAGCGCCTTGATAACTCTTTGATCGAATCTACGATAACTGATTCTGAAGGATTGATGAGTTTGCCGAGATTAAGAAATTTAGTATTGGTCTATTTATCAACTTTGCCAGAAGTGATGATGGAATATCAACGCGCTAAAAAGGATTGGCTTGATGTATACGGTTACGATATGGATATAATAAATGATGGATTAAAAAAAGAAACGAATAGAAGGATTAATGCTAATTAAAAGTTGAGTATAAAATAGGGAAAACAACTACTAATGTAAGCCTAATTATACACTAGTGCATCGATGATATTGAGTCACTAAACATATCTAAGCATAAGCTCTTTGACCACAACAGAAGTCGTTATTATGAGCTTTTTCAAGCCTTCACAGTGAAAGTTTCTAAGAAAAGAATATATTTAAACTTATAAAAGTCTTTCTATCCCTTTATTAAAATAAATGAACAAAATATCTATATTTCTATTACTAGCTATAGTGCTTTTTAGTTGCCAAAGCGAATCAGAAAAAAATCAGCAAGAAAAGTACTTACGCTGGGTAGGAGATATTGAGAAAAACAAACAAAAGGATGAGACAGACTTTGAACTTTGTTATGGGGATGAATCAGTTTATCAATATTTTCACTTTGGAGAAGGTCCTGTTTACCTCGGAGAAAAATCTAAAATCTTTACACATTTCGAATCTAACTACAAACCCATATCAGGAGATGAAGGAAGTGGCTTCATTCGAATACGGTTTATAGTCAATTGTGTGGGGCAAGCGGGTAGATTTAGAATATTACAGTCTGATGAAAACTACCAGGAAAAGGAATTCAACACCACAATTGTTTCTCAGCTACTTAACTTGACCAAGAAAATCGACCAGTGGGAAGTTTTTTATCGCAACGAAAAGCCTGTAGATTATTATATGTATCTCATATTTAAAGTGAAGAACGGACAGTTAATAGAAATTTTACCCTGATGAAGAATTTTATTTTAGCCTGTATTTTCTTATCTTTTACATTCGCTTTTACGCAGAACTGCGAAGCCTACAAATATCAGGATGACACCTCAAAATATAAGGCCTGCATGAAAGCTAAAGAAAGGGCAGGACATTACCAATTCAGCAAAGCCTATCAAACCGCGATGGATCAAGCCCTAGAAATTGACTCTACTTATGCTTATGCCTATTTTGGAAAATCTGTAGCTTATCTTAAAAGTGGAGATTTTGTGACTTGGAAAGCTCTGATCGATAAAGCTGTGTTTTACGACCCAGAACAACACCTGTGGTATAGAGGCTGGTGCCGCTTTCAATTCTTCCGAGACTATGAGGGTGCTATCAGAGATATTGAGGAATTTGATCGGTTAGTTGATGACGATATCGGGCAATCTCAAAATGGGGTTTACCACTTGAATATTGCAAAAGGTTTATGTTATAAAGGCATTGGTGAGTATTCAAAAGCCATTGAAATACTCGAAAAGCAGATTCAGATCAACGAAAAAGACAGCTATGTCGGAGCTTACGATTATTTGCATTTGGGGGTTTTGTATTTGGAATCCAGGCAATTTCAAAAAGCGGTTGATACCTTCAAGAAGCAATCTGAATCCAATGAATTGGCAGAAAATCAGTACTATTTAGCTTTAGCATATCTCGAGTTAGATAAGAGGGCTCAATACAGGTCTGGTTTGGAACAAGCGAAAAAGTTGTACCTTGAAAAGAAAAGGATGTATGATTCGTATACAACTCCAATGGATAAAATCTATCTAAA
>CAZOAD010000036.1:0-28374 GCA_964577705.1 uncultured Mesohalobacter sp. | reverse complement strand
ATTGGCTACAGAAGAAAATGAAATTGTAAATAATACTAATACAAAAAATAAATTTTTCATGATTAAAATTTTTAAAATATGATTTTGGCAGTTTATCATCATACCGGATCAATCATACTTCTTGTTTAAGAAGTTGCGCATCTCATGAAAACCCATACATTTGCAGCGCTAAGTGAAGTGTATGTATTCATGCCTTTACGGGAGAAGCTTCTGCCTGGCAGGAGCTTTCTCTTTTTCAATCTTATAGCTATCTCATTCGCGTATGATTTTTTGTTTTCATAAAGATATAACTAACATTTCTTTCACAATTACGGTTTAACCGTACAATTGTTACGGGAAAACCGTACATTTTCAAAAGTCATTTTCAGACTTTATTGCTAATAATTACTTTGTTATTAGATATTTAGTGAAAAGAAAATCTTTATCAACTAGTTTATTAGTTAATAAAAAGAAAACCGTAAAGTTTAAAATACCTATTCAAAAATCCATAAGACCTCACAGGTTTTGAAAACCTGTGAGGTCTTAATTTTTCTTTATACTGTCAATATCTTAATCAATTCAACAAACTTCGGAGAGCTAAGTAAGTAAAGCTTTCCCCTGCTTTGAAGGGAATTAAAAAAAGGCTTTTTTAGATTCCCTCTTTTAAGCGATCGCCTTATAGTAATCGATTTCCTTTGCTATCCCATTCCATAAGCCCAGTCGTTTTTCTAAAGCTTCCCGGGAACAAGTTTCCACTTCTCTCCATTTCTGTGCATCATCTCCGCACAAAGCCGCAATCAATTCCAAAGCCATCGGTCCATGTTCATCTTCATCCAGCTCGATATGACGATCGAAGTAGTATTTGAAAAGACTCAAATCTTCCTCTGGAAAATTCTGTTGAACTTCTCCAATGATAGACGTGAACATATCGGGAATCAGTTCTTCTCTTCCAAACGTAAAACAGGCTGCGATTTCATGTGCCTTTCCCTTTTTTATAGTATTAAAAGTGAAGATTAAAAACTCTTTCACGCTTTCTGGTAGATCGCTGGCGGCAATCACCAAAAACACGTCGGTTCCATGCTGGATTTGATCCACAAAATCCAAGACTAGCTTTGTGGAAGCTCCTGCTTTGGTCATGGCATCGAGGTACATTTCGAAATGACTTTGGCGTTCGCCTGCAGCATTGATATCGGTTTCTTCGGCCAAGACAATCTCATTGATCAGGTAACGGTGCTGTGGATTCCCTTTCGGAACCCAAGGGGAGGTTGTACAGGTCAATTGCGACTGAAGGGTCTTCAACAGAGACATAAAATCCCACACGGCAAAGACATGGTGTTTCATGAATATTTGTAAATCCTGGGGAGACTCTACACTTTTATAGAGTTTATGATCGATAAGTTGAGATCTTAAGTCTTTTAAGTTGTTTTTGAGCACCTCTATCTGCATCATCTTTTTTTTGCAAAAGTAAAAAGTCCATCTGAAATTGAACAAATGGACTCTATATTTTAAATTATTATTTTGATTATCTCATTTTACTTGAAAGCAGAAATTCCAGTAATATCCAATCCTGTAATCAATAAATGAATGTCGTGGGTGCCCTCATAAGTAATTACACTTTCCAGGTTCATCATGTGTCTCATGATGCTGTAATCCCCTGTAATTCCCATACCCCCTAAAACTTGCCTGGCTTCTCTGGCAATGTTGATCGCCATATCCACATTATTACGTTTGGCCATAGAGATTTGAGCAGTCGTGGCTTTGCCTTCATTTTTGAGTTGCCCAAGTCGTAAAGCTAAAAGTTGTGCTTTTGTGATTTCAGTAATCATTTCAGCCAGCTTCTTCTGTTGCAATTGATAGCCTGCAATAGGCTTTCCAAATTGGATACGTTCTTTAGCATAACGCAAAGCAGTATCGTAACAGTCCATAGCAGCCCCTATAGCTCCCCAGGCAATACCATATCGTGCAGAATCCAAACAAGACAAGGGCGCTCCAAGTCCGCTTTTACCGGGTAAGAGGTTTTCTTTAGGCACTTTGACATCCTGAAAAATCAATTCACCCGTAGCAGAAGCTCTCAGAGACCATTTATTATGCGTTTCTGGAGTAGTAAAGCCTTCCATACCACGTTCTACAATCAATCCGTGGATTCTACCTTCTTCATTTTTGGCCCATACCACAGCGACATCACAAAAAGGAGAATTGGAAATCCACATCTTCGCCCCATTTAATAAATAGTGATCGCCTTTATCTTTAAAGTTGGTCGTCATCCCACTAGGATTGGAACCGTGATCTGGCTCGGTAAGGCCAAAAGACCCCATAAATTCTCCAGTAGCTAACTTAGGTAAGAATTTATTACGCTGCTCCTCAGTACCATAAGCATAAATAGGAAACATAACTAACGAGGATTGCACCGAGGCTGTAGATCTCACTCCACTATCTCCTCTTTCAATTTCTTGCATGATCAATCCGTAAGAAATTTGATCTAAGCCTGCTCCCCCATATTCTTCTGGAATATAAGGTCCAAAAGCGCCAATACCCGCTAAGCCTTTTATAATAGACTTAGGAAATTCTGCTTTCTGAGCTGCTTCTTCTATAATTGGACTCACATCGCGCTTCACCCAGTCTCTCGCCGCCTGGCGGATCATCTGGTGTTCTTCGCTTAGTAAATCATCTATATGGTAATAATCTGGAGCTTGAAATGTATCTTGTTTCATAATTTAAAATTCTTGATTACAAATTTAACGAATACAAGACTGAACTTTTGTGAAGCTTTGTTATTATTTTGCTTAAATCTTAAAAAATCACATCTTTAAATAGAAATCCTTTACCAAATCCATGTATTCTTGCGTGTATTCATGCCTGGCATGTTCGATTATAAGCTCTTTTCTAGACATAATTTCCGTCTTATTTCTTTTGAATTTGAGCAGAGTTCGCTTAATCGGGGAAGTAGGCTGGCCTCTTACATCTAGGATACTCGATGCGTAGAGCTGGTGGGCGTTGGCGACTGAAATGAATTTTTCTTGTTCTGAAAAGGGAAGAACGACACTGAATTCTCCATCAATAGCTAGCAATTTGGATACCCCCAGCAGCAAATCTTCGAAACTCAAATGCTCTTGAAATCTCGCCTTTTCCCTTGCCGTATTTTTCTCATCAAACTTGGGGTGTTCAGAAAAATAAGGGGGATTCGACACTATTAAATCATATTTATCTTCAATTTCAGTATAGAAGTCCTGAAAACTAGCATGATAACAAAACAAGCGATCGCCCCAGGGGCTGTTCTCAAAGTTGGTCACACACTCTTCAAAAGCCATTGGATGTAGTTCAACAGCATCTATAGTTTCTGCAGGTGACCGCTGAGCAAGTTGGAGTGCTAAAATCCCTGTTCCTGCTCCAACATCCAAAATGGAATTAACGTTTTCATCAATATCAGTCCAGGCACCGAGCAGCACCGCATCGGTTCCAATTTTCATCGCCGATTTGGAATGCTGAACTTCAAATTCTTTAAATCTAAAGACTTGTTTTTTCATAGAAGACACAACAATAATCCAAAAAATTAGATGAAATACAGGTATAGAAAAAACAAGATTGTAAGCCCTAAGGCTATGTATAAAATGTTTTTCCACCTTGATGGAATGGTTTCACTATTGTAAACTCCGTAAATTCCTAGAGGGGGTATTAACATTAATAGCATAGTTACCAATTCTTTATTATTATACCACTTTTTATTTTTATTCATACAATTTTAATTAGATCTCTATAGACTTATTTAGTCCTTGTCTTTGGTCTGGTTCAATGTAAGACTGGAATCATCCTCATCTTCATCGATAATTTTCATCTGTGGCTCTTTCATGGTTTTTTGATTAGCGATACTTCGCTCTAGTGACAATAACAAAGAAGGAAGCAGTAACAAATTAGCCAACATCGCAAAGAGCAGCGTTGCTGACACCAGCCCTCCTAAAGCAACAGTTCCTCCAAAACTAGATATCATAAACACCGAAAAACCAAAAAACAAAACAATGGAGGTGTAAAACATACTCACAGTAGTTTCACGTAAAGCTGGATAGACGGAACGTTTTATCTTCCAATGGTTGGCTTTGAGCTCCTGCCTGTATTTGGCTAGAAAGTGTATCGTATCATCCACACTAATCCCGAAGGCAATGCTGAACACCAAAATGGTAGAAGGCTTAATAGGCACCCCCAAAAATCCCATCATCCCTGCTGTCATTAATAGTGGGAGAAGGTTTGGAATAAGCGAAATCAAAATCATCCTAAACGATCGAAACATCCACGCCATAAACAAAGCGATTAAGATGATGGCCAAAGTCAATGATATAATGAGGTTGTCCACCAGATAGTAGGTGCCTTTTTGATAGACCAAGGCCTTCCCAGTCATCGTGACTTCGTAACGCTCTTGCGGAAAAATGGTGTTGATCTTAGGTAGGAGCCTGGCTTCAATTCTTGATATCTCTTCTGTAGTAACATCTTTCATAAACATGGTCATCCTGGCAAACTGACCAGTGGAGTCCACGTAGGAAGAAATTCCATTTTCCATATTATCCATACTCTTAATGTAGGGAGACATAAAGGTTTGCTCTTGAGAAGTTGGCAATTGGTAATATTTGGGATTATTATTATAAAACGCCTGTTTTGCGTATTTTGCCAAATTCACAATAGAAAGCGGTGGAGATAATTCTTCAATTTCATTGATTTCTGACTTTAACTCATCCATTTTTTTCAAGGTGGAAAGTTTAGTAACTCCGTTAGGTCGCTTGGTATCAATCATAATTTCGAGGGGAAGCACCCCATCAAATTTCTCTTCAAAAAACTTGATATCTTTAAAAAATTCAGTGCCTTTTGGCATATCTTCAAGTAAACTACCAGATACTTTGATGTTATAGATACCTATAATACTCAGTCCCAAAATCCCTACCGCTGTAAAATAAATTGTAATTCTTCTGTACTTTACCATTCTTACAATCCATTCTACAAATCCTTCAATCCATTGCTTACCAAGATGTCTGAGGTGTTTATCATTAGGTAAGGGCATGTAGCTGTAGATGATTGGAATAAGCAATAAGCTCAAAATAAAGATGGCGATGATATTGATGGAAGCCAGGATTCCAAATTCCTTTAGCAGTTCACTTTGAGTAAATATAAACGTCGCAAAACCAGAAGCTGTGGTCACATTGGTCATCAAAGTGGCATTTCCGATTTTGGTGATCACACGCTGCAGAGATTTGGCCTGATTACCGTGCTTTTTAATTTCGTGTTGGTATTTATTGATCAGAAATATACAGTTGGGAATTCCAATGATGATGATCAATGGAGGAATGACTGCTGTCAAAACAGTGATTTCAAATCCAAGTAAGCCAATAAATCCAAAAGCCCACATCACTCCTATAATGACAGTAAGCATAGAAATAAGGGTCGCTCGAAACGATCTAAAAAAGAAAAAGAAAATAAAGGAAGTCACCAGGAGTGCGGAAAGCACAAACCACTGAATTTCATCTACTATATTTTGGGAATTCAAAGTCCTGATATACGGCATCCCGGACACATGAATTTCTAATGTATTTTTGGCTTTAAAAGATTCTATCAAAGGGACAAACTTCTCCATGATGAAGATTTTACGCCCTTTAGCATTGACGATGCTATCTTTCATGTAAGCAACGGTCTGGACCGTTTTAGTTTCAGAATTGAAAATAAGACCATCGTAAAACGGATAATCCTTAAACAGGGATTCACCGTAAGCCTCGATTTGCTTCAAGGAAATGCTATCACTATCTAGAATGGGTTGCATTTCAAATCGCTTAGGATTTTCACGCTTGTTCAACTTCTGAAGGTTATGAATCCCTATTACAGATTCAATCTCTGAGAACGTAGATAATGTATCTGCTAGTTCCCGCCAGGCCATAAAGTTATCTGGAGTAAACAGATCTGCGTCATCTGTTGCCAGCATAATCACATTTCCATCAGATCCAAATTTTTCTTCAAAGTCTGCATACTGCTGGTTGATGGGCGCATCATCTGGGAGAAGATTGGCCTCTGTAAACGAAAACTGCATGTTTTTCCATTGGAAACCAAGAAATACAGTAATCGCAAGAAGAATGAGAATGATGGTAATCCTGTTTCTCAAAATCCTGTTAGCAATGAAATTCCAAAAACCGAAGCTAAAAACCTTATGCATGTAGTAAATTATGTAGGTGCAAATGTAAAAAATCAAAAACTGTAAAGTGTTTTTAATTTTAAAGCTTTAAGTAAAAAGTAAATTTAAATGAAATATTATCCTCAAGATTGGGTAAATGGTAGGCTCCATACCTATAGGCAAAACTAAGTCCAAAACCAAAAAATAGTTTATTCAGCTCAAAACCTGCTTCGTTATAGCCTTGAGATAACGTATTGAAAGAAATATTTTGATGGTTTTCAGGATTCTCAAAATCACCTATGGCATGTCTGGAAATCAAGACCAGTTCTGGCTGTATGGTGTTGGATAATTTAAACGGAGCCAGTCTGTGTTTTAGATGTAAAGTGGCTAGTTTGGTGCTGAAAAATTCATTGAAATACATGGTTTCAAAACTCTTAACGCCAGCAACAGAAAATCTATTCAAAATACCTTGTTTGTTAGGACTATTGGGGAAAGAATGAAACGTGTGCATCAAAGGAATATCTCCAAAACCAATATCCCCTCCCAGCTCTATGCTCGAAAAACTACCCCAGCTATGCGCAAAGTCATAATCAATTTTAGCACTTAGCTTTGTAAAACTGAAATCACCCCCCAAGATACCTTCAAAACTTTGACTTAGCTGTGCTGTGACTTCAGGGGTGAATTGGTTATCTATATAAATCCTCTTTCCCACTTTAGAATAACTGTAGTTGGGTGTCCATCTCAAACCAAAAGTAGCAGAGGTCAAATCGTAATTTTCAAATAAATTGCCCTCATTTAAGAAGGCATAGTCCCGGGTTTGCGAAATCCTGTTTTTATCAATTTTTAATTCCGAAATCAATTGTGGCGTAAAATTGTGTTGAAGACCCAATCCATACTTTTCATATTTATAAAAGAAAGTGATATTCACGAGTCTTGGTTCAAACAAAGAATACACCCGTTGGTCTGTGAGGTAATTATTCATCCCCACTTCTTCAATATCATTATCATAAAAGGCATTTAACCAAGTGGCTGTGTCAGAATCTAGAAGCATACCCGCATTAAAACCATATTTGAATGCGCCATCTTGTGTTCCGTATGCTGTAAAGGCACCAAGGCGATATTTTTCAGAGAAAGATTGATTGGTAATAACCCCTAGGCCCAAACGTAAGCCCTCGTAGTTATTTGCCTTAATCAAACGCGTCAGATCAATATCAAATATACTAACGGGGAAGTAACCAGCATCAAAAGCTGAGATCCGTTTCACTCTATTTTCTATGTTTTCTTCCTCGATATAGGCTTTAAGCTCATCTATATCCTCTCTTTTCTCTTTGATAAAAGCAAAGTCGAATTTCGACCAATAGTCTTCGGGAATGATTTCATTTTTATCTTCCAAAATTTTACTTAGGGAATTTGGAAACGGTGAAATTGTATCCTCAGAGAGGATATCATAATACACCTGTTGGTGGTGAAGTTCTGCCTTCCCTTCTGGATTTTTCTTCTGGATTCTTCCGAAGGACATCCCTCCTCCAAAAAAAGAAAGCTTTATACCACCAGAACCAGGATATATATCAAGTTCTGTTTTCTTGGGTAATCCGGTTTTCAAATCAAAATCGGTCACTACGTTCAATCTGAAATCGGCATCTAAAGTTGCTTGTATTTTTTTAAACTTTGAAGAAGATTTATCTAAAATCAATACCCCCTGAAATGATCTTTTAAAACCTTTCAACAGGGGCTCAAAGCCTATAATTTTAACCTCAGGAGTTTCTAAAATGGAGTAGAACTCATAATTGATAGCATTCAACTTATTGAAAGGAGAAATGAATCGTTCGCCGAAAATTTGAAGAAACGTTTGAAACCAGTTGAATGAATAAATATCCTTATTGACCATTTTAGGCACTGCTTCAGACAAACCGTCTACATTGATGGCATTATATTTTTGCTGAAGCCCCTGCTCTTCGGTTAGCCTCATATCAATGGCTTTCCTTAGTACAAAATCTGACCTGGAGTTTGTAATGGAGGTTTTACTTAAACTTTTAAGACTGAAATTGGAAGACGTGACTTGATTTTTAGAAATACTGTCGATGTAATCATCTCCTATTTGATTAGCGTTTTCTGGTTCCATGGGAGTCATTTTTAAATATGAAACCTCTTGAAATGACCTTAAAGTTTCATGATTCCTGGAAATAATCTGCTGAATAACTTCTCCATCGGCGAGTTGAAAAGAAAACTCTCCCTTATAGTTGGAAAAAAAATAACGCTGTTGGTTGGTAACCAAAACAGCGTTAGGTATAAAATGTTCTTCACTTGTGTTTTCAACAATTTTACCCGTGACAAGTGATTGAGCATGAACGTTCAACACTAGTGTACATAAAAGTAAGCTTAAAAAATGTTGAATTTTCAAAAGTATAAGTTATAAAAAACTTGTAGACCCTTAATTATACGGTCATGATTTCTTTTTCTTTGTTGGCGTAGATTTTATCAATTTCCTCGATAAAGGTATCGGTTAATTTTTGGATATCTTCTTCAGTATCTTTTTGAACGTCTTCAGGAAGATCTGCTTTTTTGATGTCGTTCATAGCATTTCTTCTGTCGTTTCTTACCCCAATTTTAGCTTCTTCAGCTTCAGCTTTGGCTTGTTTAGACAATTGTACACGCCTTTCTTCTGTTAATGGTGGTACATTTATGATGACGTTATCTCCATTATTTTGTGGATTAAAGCCAAGGTTAGCGTTCATGATACCCTTTTCTATTTCTTTAATTAAAGATTTTTCGAAAGGCTGAATTGTAAGTGTTCTTGCATCCGGAGTATTGACATTACTTACCTGGTTAAGAGGAGTCATAGTTCCATAATATTCTACCATTACAGAAGACAGCATTGAAGGATTTGCTTTTCCAGCTCTGATGTTAACCAGTTGCTTCTTTAGGTGCTGGATAGCCTGTTCCATCGATTCTTTGGCACTATCGATTATAAATTCTATTTCTTCGTTCATATCTTTTATCTATAAATTCACTTTGGTTCCAATATTTTCTCCTGAAATGATTTTCAATAAATTCCCAGTTGTATTCATATCAAATACAATAATCGGTAATTGATTTTCCTGACTTAAGGTAAAAGCTGTTGTATCCATCACCTTCAAGCCTTTCCTTAACACATCATCAAAACTGATAAAATCAAATTTTGTTGCATCTGTGTTTCGTTCGGGGTCTGAAGTGTAAATGCCGTCCACACGTGTTCCTTTTAGAATCACATCTGCTTCCATTTCAATAGCCCTTAAAACAGCCGCGGAATCTGTTGTGAAATAAGGATTCCCCGTACCTCCTCCAAAAATGACCACTCTTCCTTTTTCAAGGTGTCTTATGGCTTTCCTTCTGATAAAAGGCTCGGCTACTTCATTAATTTTTATGGCAGACTGTAGTCTGGTTTGCATTCCATTATCTTCACATGAGCTTTGCAACGCTAGACCGTTGATTACAGTTGCCAGCATCCCCATGTGGTCACCCTGCACTCTATCCATTCCTTTACTCGCACCAGAAATACCTCTAAAGATATTTCCTCCCCCTATCACTATAGCTACTTCTACTCCCTTATCCACTATCGTTTTGATCTCCTTGGCATAATCGTCTAGTCGCTTGGGATCAATTCCATATTGTCGATCACCCATTAGAGCCTCTCCAGATAGTTTGAGTAAAATTCGCTTATACTGCATAATGATTTTGAATAAAGTTTTGCAAATATAAGGATAATCTCATACGAAAAAATGAGTTAACGCCTTCAATTTTAAGCACAAAAAAAGCCCTTTAGAATTCACTAAAGGGCTTTAAAATTATAAATCGAATTAACCCAAGGCAACTCTTTCAAAAGCAACGATTTCAACATCACCCAACGTCTTAACGTGTTGTGCAACAGAAATTTTATTGTCTTTGATAAAAGCCTGATTAACTAATGTATTGTCTTTAAAGAAACGATTGATTTTTCCTTTTGCAATTTTATCCAGCATATCTTCTGGCTTTCCTTCTTGTCTTAATTGGTCTTTAGCAATTTCTATCTCTTTGTCGATAGTAGATTGATCTACACCTTCTTCGTTCAAAGCAACAGGATTCATAGCTGCAGCTTGCATAGAAACTTCTTTAGCTACTTCTTCTGCACCATCAGCAGGTTTAGAAAGGCCTGTTAATACTGCAATTTTATTACCAGCATGAATATAAGATCCCACAAACGGAGCTTTTAAAATTCTAAAATCTCCAATTTCAATCTTCTCACCGATAACTCCAGTTTGCTCTGTCAATTTCTCCCCAACAGTGATTCCGTTGTAGTCTAATTTCAATAATTCTTCTTTACTCTCTACACTAAGTGCAAGGTTAGCAAAGTCATTTGCCATTTTAGTAAACGAGTCGTTTTTAGCAACGAAATCTGTCTCACAATTTAAAGATACAATAGCGCCTTTAGTTGCGTCTTCATTCACTACAGCAATAGCTGCACCTTCAGAAGAGTCTCTATCGGCTCTTTTGGCAGCAACTTTTTGTCCTTTTTTTCTTAATATTTCGATAGCTTTATCAAAATCACCCTCACTTTCCACAAGAGCTTTTTTGCAATCCATCATACCAGCACCAGTGCTTTTTCTCAGTTTATTGACTTCAGCAGCCGTAATTTTTGCCATGATTTTATGTTTTATATTTTGTGTTAATATAAAAATCGCTTAAGACAGACTTAAGCGATTTGATGTTATTAAATCTATATTATTCTGAAGCTTTATTGTCTTCACCAGCTGGTTGAGTTGGTTCCGATTTATCAGCAGGAACTTCTTCAACAACAGGAGCGTCTTTCTTAGCTTTTTCAGTTTTAGTCTCTTTAACTTCTGTAGCTTCTTCTTTCTTCTTAGCTTTAGCAGGCTTAGCCTCAGCATTATCTTTACCGTCTTTTCTGTCGTTAAGACCTTCAAGTATAGAATCTGCCATATAGGACATGATTTTGTGAATAGATTTAGAAGCATCATCATTGGAAGGGATAGCGTAATCCACATCTCTAGGATTGGAGTTGGTATCCACCATTGCAAACACAGGAATGTTTAATTTTTGTGCTTCTTTTACAGCGATGTGTTCTCTAAGTGTATCCACAACAAACACTGCAGCAGGAAGTCTAGACATATCAGAAATAGAACCTAAGTTCTTTTCCAATTTAGCTCTCATCCTGTCTACTTGTAATCTTTCCTTTTTAGAAAGAGAATTGAAAGTACCGTCTTTTTTCATACGATCTACAGCTGCCATTTTCTTTACAGACTTTCTTATAGTCACAAAGTTGGTAAGCATACCTCCAGGCCATCTTTCTGTGATGTAAGGCATTTGTGCTCTTTCAGATTCCTGAGCAACAATTTCCTTAGCTTGTTTTTTGGTAGCGACGAAAAGAATTTTTCTACCGCTAGCTGCAATTTTTGCAAGGGCTGCACCAGCCTCTTCCATTTTAGCAACCGTTTTGTATAAATTGATGATGTGGATTCCATTACGCTCCATGTATACATAAGGAGCCATGTTTGGATTCCATCGTCTTGTAAGGTGACCAAAATGTACACCTGCGTCAAGTAAGTCCTTGACCTCTATTTGATTTGCCATTTTTGTTTTAGTTTACGTTCTTCTGTTGGGATAGCAATAAATAAGTAGCAATTGGATTGGTCTTATTCATTTAGATGCTAAACTAACTTCCGCATTATGCGGAATAACAACAAAAAATTGAACTATTAATAATTTCAATAATTGAATGAAATTCTCGATTAACGTTTTGAGAATTGGAATTTCTTTCTTGCTTTTTTCTGACCGAATTTCTTACGTTCAACCATTCTTGGGTCTCTTGTAAGCAATCCTTCTGGCTTTAATGTAGCTCTGTTTTCTGGGTCTAGTTCGCACATTGCTCTAGATAATGCTAATCTGATAGCTTCTGCTTGTCCAGTGATACCACCACCAAAGACATTTACATTGATATCAAATCTATCTTCATTACCAGTTAAAGCCAAAGCTTGGTTGACTTTATAAAGCAAAGGTCCAGTTGTGAAATATTCGTTAGCTTTTTTCTTGTTAACGGTGATTTCACCTTTTCCCTCAGAAAGATAAACTCTAGCTACGGCAGTTTTTCTACGGCCAATTTTGTGAATTGTCTCCATTTACACTAGTTCGTTTATATTAATTTCCTTTGGTTGTTGAGCATTCATGTTATGCTCTGTTCCTGTAAAGACACGTAGATTTCTAAATAAATCTGCACCTAATTTGTTTTTAGGCAACATCCCTTTAACAGATTTTTCTACAAGACGCTCTGGGCTCTTGTCAAATACTTCTTGAGCTGTTAAACTTCTCTGTCCGCCAGGATATCCAGTATGTCGGATATACTCTTTTGAGTCCCACTTTTTACCGGTCAAGTTGACTTTTTCTGCATTAACAATGATAACATTGTCTCCACAATCAACATGAGGGCTAAAGCTAGGTTTGTACTTACCTCTCAAAAGCTTGGCAACAATAGAAGCTACACGTCCAAGAGATTGTCCGCTGGCATCAACAACAACCCATTGCTTGTCTGCAGTAGCTTTGTTGGTTGAAACCGTTTTGTAACTTAATGTATCCACACTTAAATTTTTAAATAATTAAACATTCCTTTTACCTTCAATGTCTTGAAAATAAGGGTGCAAATTTACGATTATAAATTTATATAGCAAGGTATGGTTTCAAATATTTTGTTAACCATATTTATAGTCAAAGCTTTAGACCTTATATTACACAAAATATTGAAACGATGAACTACATAAAATACAGTTTAATTTTTATGCTCAGTCTACTCCTCATCTCTTGCGAGAGTGATGATTCTACCCCAGAACCTTTATCCCAAAATGATATTCAAGGAGAATGGTACTTGACTCAACTTAATGCTAATGAGCCGGTAGACCTAAATAATGATAATGAAGAAAATATAGACCTTACTCAAGAAACTAGTTGCTTCAACGGGATGTTAGTCAATTTTGAAAACGACACCTATCAGTTTACTTATCCTAAAATTAATTTTACAGGACAAAACAATGAAACCTTAAGTTGTGAAGACACTTTAAATACAGGAACTTATACATTAGAAAACAATATATTGACCGCCACGACAACTATAGAAGGCTCCTCTAACAATGAAAATGTAACTGTTGGGTTGAATAACAATCAATTGAAGTTTACCGTTACAAACAGTCAAGTCAGTGCATATTTAAATTTGGATAATAGCACTAATGAAAATGCTGACTTAGAATTTCTTGAGTTTGTCTTTGAAAAATAAGCTGAAAAATTCATCTTTGGTCAATTTTTTGATAATTGAAATATTAAAAATAAAACAATGACAGGATATTATATTTTAATTGGGGCCATACTGCTAGTAAGCTGGTATGTAAGCAACAAGTTGAAAAGCAAGTTTAAAAAATACTCTAAAATTCAACTTCAAAATGGAATGAGCGGCGCAGAAGTTGCTAAGAAAATGCTGGAGGATCATCACATTTATGATGTAAAAGTTATTTCCACTCCTGGTCAGTTGACCGATCATTACCATCCTACCAAAAAAACAATCAACTTAAGTGAGAGCGTTTACAATCAGAGAAATGCGGCAGCAGCTGCAGTTGCGGCACATGAAGTAGGTCATGCTGTGCAACATGCAAAAGCCTATTCTTGGTTAGAAATGCGAAGCCAACTTGTACCAATTGTTAGTGTAGCTTCTCAATGGAGCCAATGGGTGATTTTTGGCGGTCTTATCTTAATGACATTATTCTCATTAGGTGGTATAGGTCAAATGGTCTTACTCGCAGGAATCATCATGTTTGGCTTAGGAACACTTTTTAGTTTCATCACATTGCCTGTAGAGTATGACGCAAGTAACAGAGCTTTGGCCTGGATGAAAGATCATGCTATAGTAAATGAGAAAGAGTATAAAATGTCTGAAGATTCTTTAAAATGGGCTGCTAGAACTTATGTGGTGGCGGCTATCGGATCCTTAGCAACCTTGCTTTACTTTTTGAGCATTTATATGGGTAGAGATTAATTTGTAAAGACAATAGTTTATAAAGTAACAGGGTGTTTTGAAAATTCAAAACACCCTGTTCAATTTTAAGAAGTTAATTTGGTTTTATAAAACCGAGTTTATCCTCTTTCTTTTTATTTCTAATAAACTCTCTCACCCTGACACCTTGTCCAACTGTAAAAGTTGATCTACAAGCATGCTGAGTATAGCCCATAAAGTTTCTGACGTCCTTTTCTGTAAGTTGATATAACTCTCCTTCGCAATTTTTTATATCGCCCTCATATTCACACTCTTGGTTTATCATATGAAATTTCCCGTATAAGTTGGGCATGGCATTGGTATCTGTGACTCTATCTCCAGCGCATTTCGCATTGTAATCGGGATCGCTTTCGTCTCTGGTAATATGCTCACAATTCATAGCTTTTTCTCCGGTGTGCGTATGCAAAAGACCCAGGATATGACCCACCTCGTGAGGTAAAATTCCAGTATTATAGTTCAGCATATTTACAGACAGTTGATTAGACGACCACTTCCCTCCTCTCAAATTATTCTCAAAGTTTGAAAATCTAAAAGGAACATAAATATTCAAGACTTCAGAGGATGCCGGATAATTAGCCTTTACATGTTTATTGAATTTGTAGTAATCTGACCAGTAAATTTCAGAATCATCAATAAACTTTAACTCCTTAAGTTCAAAGCAGATCTTCATCTCTTTAAAAGCTGAATTAAGCAGTTCTATTGACTCTAGAACCTTTGTCTTTGTTAATGGATCTTCATTACTCCCATCTGTTTGATTGATTCCCCAAAACACAACCGGAATTAATACTTCTGGAAAAGTACTTAAATACTCTGGATCTGTGGAATAACTGTAAGAGGGATTTGGCTTACACTGATTTACATTTTGCTCAATTTCATCAGATTCATAACTACAAAAACGGTCAGATTCAATAGATGAATTTGAACTTTCTAATGCAATAAATAAAAAAATTAAACTTAAAGATTTAGTTAAAGTACTCATATTGTAATATAAAAATATAGCCTAAGATAGGTAATCTTAGTGATTACCAGGAATTTTTAAAATAAATCAAAAGTTGACATATGAATAAAGTCCAAGTAGGCCTCAGTCAGAAAATTCCGCAGAGAAATAAAAATTAATTTTTACGAGTCAACGCATACAAATCATTTCGGATATCTTTCAAATTCTTGACGCTCCCAAAATTATGCAACTCTCGAAGCGCTAATAGATCCACATCAGCAATTAAAATCATTTCTGTATTGGGTGTGGTTTGGGCTTTTATACCATCACTGGGAAACGCAAAATCTGATGGAGTAAATACTGCCGATTGCGCATATTGAATGTCCATGTTATGTACCTTAGGTAAATTCCCAACACTTCCTGCAATAGCTACATAACACTCGTTTTCTACTGCTCTAGCCTGAGCACAAAGTTTAACTCTGGAAAATCCATTTTGTGTATCGGTAAGAAAAGGAACGAACAAAATATCCATACCTTCCTTGGCCAAAATCCTGGATAATTCTGGAAATTCTACATCATAACAAATGAGAATTCCGATCTTACCGCAATCGGTATCGAAAACCTTAAACTCACTGCCCCGCTGCATTCCCCAGACTCTGGCTTCGTCGGGGGTGACATGAATTTTCTCGTAACGCTCGATACTTCCATCGCGTTTACATAAATAACCTACATTATATAACTTATTGTTGATCACCTCAGGCATGCTTCCAGAAATAATGTTGATGTTGTAAGCAATGGAAAGCTCAGCCATCTTATTTTTGATGGGTTCGGTATATTTAGCCAGTTCTCGGATGGCATCTGGCTCGCTCAAGTGGTTGTATTTCGACATCAGAGGCGCATTAAAAAACTCAGGAAACAAAGCAAAATCAGAACGATAGCCCGACAGGGATTCCACAAAATATTCTACCTGATGCAGAAGTTCTTCCAGGCTACGGTAAGATCGCATTTGCCATTGCACAAGCCCTAATCGAACTTCACTTTTTTGATTGGATGGTGCTTTGGTTTCTTTTTCAAAATAAATATTATCCCACTGCATCAAGACTGCATATTCCTTAGAATCCTTGTCACCATCCAGATAATTGGACAAAATTCTTACCGGTCGAAAATCATTAGAAAGTTGGAAGTTTAAGACTGGATCATCTATTTCCTTAGTTCTTACTTTTTGGATGTACTGCTTTGGCGTCAATTTGCTTGACACTTTGTGATAATTTGGGATTCTTCCTCCAAAGACAATACCTTTCAAGTTCAACTGCTCGGTTAACTCTTTACGGTAATCGTACAGACGCCTTCCCAGCTTCAGGCCTCTGTATTCTTTTCTGATAATCACATCGATCCCATACAACATATCCCCGTGCTCTGTGTGATTTTTGAACTTCACATCCCCCGCAATATCATCGTAGGTATGCTGGTCGGACAATTTATCGTAATCCACTATGATGGAAAATGCACATCCTGCCAGATCTCCGTTTACCAAAATCACCACCTGCCCTTCCGGAAATATGTCCATCAAACTTCGCAACTCATCTTTTCGCCAATACGCATCTGGCGCATCCCCATAAATTTCAACAAACACTTCCTTTAAGGCTTCAAAATCCTTAAGTGAAAGATATTTCAACTCAATTTGTTCAATTTTTGGAGAATTTTCAGTCGACATAAAAAGTTTAGTTTAGGTTTAAATTTGAAAATAGACCCTAATATCTGAAATACTATAAGGAGTCTTATTTATTACTGAATTTGTGTAAAGTTAGCTATAAAGTCAATAAAAAATCAGCTTTAAGCATCATCTTCGTTTGAAATAGCCGTCCAAAGCGAAGATGATTCCTGAAGATTATAAGGTTCACTTGAAAAAAGCAAAAAATAAAGTGCTTACATTTTCAGTAAGTAAGCAAAAATAAGTGGAGCAACAATAGTGGCGTCGCTTTCTATAATAAACTTTGGGGTATCGATATCGAGTTTGCCCCAGGTGATTTTTTCGTTGGGAACTGCTCCAGAGTATGATCCATAACTTGTTGTAGAGTCGGAAATCTGACAAAAATAGTTCCAAAACGGTGTGTCTGTTCTTTCCATATCTTGATACAACATGGGCACAACACAAATCGGGAAATCACCAGCAATCCCCCCTCCTATTTGGAAAAAGCCAATACCTTCTTTAGAATTCTCGGTATACCAATCTGCAAGAAAAGTCATGTATTCAATCCCGGATTTTACGGTGGAAGCTTTCAATTCGCCTTTCATCACATAGCTGGCAAAAATATTACCCATTGTACTGTCTTCCCAGCCTGGAACAACGATTGGCAGGTTTTTTTCAGCTGCTGCATACATCCATGAATCTTTCAAATCGATTTCATAGTATTCTTCCAGAACACCGGAAAGTAAAAGTTTATACATGTATTCATGAGGGAAATAACGTTCGCCTTTAGCCTCTGCGTCTTTCCAAATCTTTACAATGTGTTTTTGCAAACGTCTAAACGCTTCTTCTTCTGGAATACAGGTATCGGTCACACGGTTCAAGCCTTTTTCCAGTAAGTTCCATTCATCTTGGGGAGTCAGATCTCGGTATTCTGGTACACGCTTATAGTGAGAATGCGCAACTAGATTCATAACATCTTCTTCCAGGTTAGCACCAGTACAAGACACGATATGGACCTTTTCCTGACGGATAATTTCAGCAAATATTTTACCCAATTCGGCAGTACTCATAGCACCAGCAAGCGAAACCAACATTTTAGAACCGCCATCTAATTGCTTTTCGTAGGCTTTAGCTGCATCCACAAGGCTTGCTGCATTAAAATGCAAATAATATTTTTCTATAAAGTCTGAAATAGGTTTACCCATGGTTTTTTATTTTGGAGAAAAAAGCAAGGAAAATAGAACATAGACTGATATCGTAATGCTTATATTCTGATAACCTCCATAATTATTTCCTTTAGTCTTTTCTCTTTGTTCTATCTATATTTTTACTTCTTAAAATTCTATCTTTTTTCTTTGTTCCCTGCTCTTTTTTCTTTGTTCCCTGCTCTTTTTTCTTTGTTCCCTGCTCTTTTTTCTTTGTTCTCTTCTCTTTTTTCTTCGTTCTCTGTTCTCTGTTCCTTTTTTTTATTCTCTTCTCTTTTTCTTCGTTCTCTGTTCTCTGTTCCTTTTTCTTTATTCTCTTCTATTTTTTCTTTGTTCTCTGTTCTCTGTCCTTTTTTACACACTAGCTATAACTGATTTTGAAAAGCTGATGCCATCCTTTGAAAATGCTCGATTTTGGTTTCTATGGCTTCAAATTCCTTTTCTGTAATGTACAATCTGTGTCTTGCAATAATAAGTTGAGTGATAAGTTCGAAAGAAGACCCGATTGAAATATTGATATAATGCTTAAAGCTTTTTTGACTTCCAGCTGAACCTTCAGCGATATTACTGGGGATAGAAATAGAACAACGATTCATTTGATCGGACAAGGCAAACCTTTCTACAGAAGGAAATTTCTTTATAACATCTGAAACTTCAAAAGCAATCTCAAGACCTAACTTCCAAATATTTAAATTTTTATAATTATGCCGTTTAGCCATAAGAAATGATTTTTCATAAACTAAGCTATTTTCTCTTTGTTCTTTTCTCTTTGTTCTTTTCTCTTTTCTCTTTTCTCTTTATTCTATTCTCTTCGTTCTCTTATCTAAGATCTCACCTCTACCATCTACAAGCCTAATCCTCCTCTTCTTCATTTCCATTCTCATATTTAAACTTGTAGCTCAGCATTTTATAATACAGCTTTGCAGCCAGAAAGTCTGAAGATTTATCGATTTCGTTAGGACAAAGTTCGACAATATCAAAACCAACCACATTTTTCTTCTTGAATATTTCCTTCAAAAACTCTAAGGTCTCATACCAAAACAATCCGCCTGGCTCAGGCGTTCCCGTAGAAGGCAGGATGGACGGATCGAAAGCGTCCAGGTCAATAGTAATAAATACGTTGGGAGTCATCTGTCCTACAGCATCATCCACCCAATCTTCGTAGAGGTCATGTGCAAAATAAACCCGGTTTTCATCCATATGTTCCAATTCGGACTCGTCCATTGAACGAATACCCACCTGAATGAGATTCCCTTTTTTGCTAGCTTCATGAACAGCACAGGCATGGTTACAGGTGCTTCCCTCATAAGAAGGCCTTAAATCGGCATGCGCATCAATTTGGACGACTGTCAAATCTGGGAAATGCTCATGAAAAGCTCTTATCGTCCCAATGGATACAGAGTGTTCTCCACCAAAAATAGTCACAAACTTTTCTTGATTGATATAGTTTTTGGTCGTTTTATGAACTGCTTCTACCATTTTTTCTGGAGAGCTATTTTCAGACACTGGAGGAGCAAGATAGATTCCCTTTTTGTAAACTTCGGTTCGGGTTTCTATGTCGTACAACTCCATGTTTTCTGAAGCTTCCAAAAACGCCTGCGGACCTTTATCTGCTCCTTTTTGCCAAGAACTTGTTCCATCATAGGGAACTGGAATTAATACAACTTTCGCCTCGTCAATACGGGCATACTTGTCTGGAATTCCTGCATAATTTGTTTTAGATGCCATGATAACCTAAAATTTTGAGTAAATCTTCACTTTTTTGTTGTTCGCTAAATACTTCTGTAGACAGACTTCCGTCGTCGTTTTTTTGAATTAAAATATGCTTGGGACTGGGGATCAAACAATGTTGTAAGCCGCCAAATCCTCCAATGGTTTCTTGGTAAGCTCCCGTGTTGAAAAACCCAATATACAATGGATCTTCCTTTTCATATTTTGGA
Organism: uncultured Mesohalobacter sp.; assembly: GCA_964577705.1. GTDB lineage: Bacteria > Bacteroidota > Bacteroidia > Flavobacteriales > Flavobacteriaceae > Psychroflexus. Next base: position 8,413 of record CAZOAD010000036.1, on the reverse strand, counting down.
AGATAAATTGCATTCATATGTTGTTCAGAATTATAATAATCATCGCTATCACACGTCATCCCTCCAAGCAACACTCGCTCGTATCTATCCTGCCACCTATTGATGGCCAGCATGATAAATCGCTTACTTATGGCCCAGGAATCTGGTAAAGTGGTAATGAATGAAGAATTGATCATGTTCCATTTTTCACGATCGTTTTGTTGCTTTTGGTAGAGAACTTCATAGATAGCTCCACCGCTTTCCCCAACAGTAAAGCTGCCAAATTCTGTGAAAATATGAGGAACGGGAACGTCCTCTTCTTCACAGGTCAATTTGATCTGATTAATGACTTCATCTATCATATACTGGTAATCGTATTCAAAAGCAAGGGAATTTTTGATTGGAAATCCTCCACCAATATTGAGACTGTCCAGACTTGGACAAATCTTTTTCAGTCTGGTGTAAACGCGTAAGCATTTCTGAAGCTCGTTCCAATAGTAAGCATTATCTCTTATACCAGTATTGATGAAAAAATGAAGCATCTTAAGCTCAACTTGATCGTTGTTTTTAATCTGGTCTTCGTAAAACGGAATAATGTTTTTATAGCCAATTCCTAACCTAGACGTATAAAATTCGAATTTTGGTTCTTCTTCTGAAGCAATTCTAATCCCTATTTTAAAATCTTTATCAATGTCTCGAGTGAGCAATGCAATTTCCTCGTAATTATCGATCACTGGGATACAATTGTGATGCCCTCCGTTGATGAGATTGGCAATGTTGGAAACGTACTGGTCTCTTTTGAAACCATTACAAATCACAAAAGTATCTTTGGTAATTTTACCTTTCTCCTTCAAGCTATTTACAATATCAATATCGAATGCAGAAGAAGTTTCAATATGAATATTGTTCTTCAAAGCTTCATTCAAAACATGTTTAAAGTGCGAACTTTTTGTACAATAACAGTAATTGTAATCGCCTTTATAATCGTGTTTCTCAATAGCTTCTTTAAACCACTTTTGCGCTCTTAGAATATTCTCAGAAATTTTAGGCAGGTAGGTGAATTTTAATGGAGCTCCATATTTTTTAACTAGTCCCATCAAATCAATATCATGAAATTTTAACTCATCCCCTTCTAGTTTGAATTCGTCTTGTGGAAAATCATAGGTTTGACTTATTAAGTCAATGTACTTTGTGTTCATTTATAAGAATTATCTGCTTTAAAGTTAAGTAAAAAAAGGCGAGTATAAAAAGTTGCTTTCAACCTTAAAGTATATTTAGGGATAGAAATCCAGAGATAGGTATAGATTGTAAAGAAAATTTCATCTGAAGAATTTGAAATAAAATCCATTACAAATGAAACTCAAATTGAATGAAGTAAAAAGCTTTTAAATGTTAAATTTTAAAATCATGGAAATTAAGGCTTCTCCTGTTTTGGTTTATCCTTTTTCCAGCTTCCTTTGAAGCTTACATTTCCATCTATATCATACAAAGTCCCTATTCCATCTCTTAAGCCATTTTTAAATTCTCCAATGTATTTTTCTCCTGTAGGATAGTAAAAAGTTCCTTCCCCAGAACGTTCACCTCTCACAAAATCTCCATTGTAGCGGGCTCCATCTGCCCACTGGTATTCCCCTTTTCCGTGAGGCTGATTGGTTTTCCACTCTCCTTTATATATGGATCCATTAGCCCATACTCCGACTCCATTTCCATTTGCCGTATTATTTTGGGTCTCCCCAATGTAATGGACCAAAATACCTTTATCTGTTTCGAAACTGATCACCTTCAAGATTTCCTCTCGCTCCAGTTGCCTATCCTTTCTATCCAACTCATTTGCTAAGCTATCGCTTCTCCGCTCCAATCTATTGTAAGTAAGCTTAAAGCTTTGTTGAAGAGAATCCAATTTTCTAGAAAGCGAATCCTTTTTATCTAAAGATTGTTTCAGTTCTGTTCTTAGATTGATTTTGGTAAGTTCATCATCGTTTTCAGATTTTAAGATGTTACTAATACGCTCAATCCTCTGGTCCACTTTTTTCCTTAAAGTCGGGTTGGACAAGTCTAAATTTTTATAGCTTTCCAAAGCATTTTGAGGCTGTTTCTTTAACATCCACTGCTCATCTGCTGCAGATACCGCTATGTAGTCTTCCAAGTCCTTTTTCAAATCTTGATGAGTAGAAGCTGGTATAGTATCACTCTCTTGGTAAGCCTCAAGTTTTGAGTCTACAGTAAAAATAATAAATAACAGACCCAGTATGGTAAGCAATGATAAGAGAAATAAGAACCTATAGCGTTTTTTATTTTTTTTATCTTTAGAATTCATAAGTAATCAATAATTAGTCGTAGACTTTTGTTTCTGGTATTTTATCATCAAATTTTCTAAAATCTAAATTGATATACACATTAAATTTAAAAATCCAACGCTCTCTGTATATCCCCCCATCATCAGAACTTTGACCTGTAGTGTACATCATATTGGCAGAATAACTCATCCTTGGAGAAGCAATGTAGCCAATGCCAGGATAAAGCCTCAGGTCCTCGATTGGATTATCTACGATACCTTTTCCACTTTGCATAATAAGCTCAACATCCGGATTGAAATAAAAGGCTCCAGGTTCCAGGTTAGGTTTATTTAAAGGAATTTTCATCATAAATTTATAACGCCACCTATTGCCAAAAACATACTCCGACCCTTTTTTAAATTTCCTTTTCCAGCGATGTTCGATTCTGATTCTATGATAGATTCTGAAGTATTCAAATGGCATCGTCCATAAATACTCATGCCAAATTCTTGGCTCTAAAATAATTTTCTCAAATTCATCACCTGTTTCATCTCCAAAATCTATCCTCAACACTCCACCAACAGTAAATTTGAAATTCTTGTTGGGGATATATTTGATCCCATGTCGGTTATAAACCTGAGCAACGTCTCCAATAAAATTTCTGTCTTCATTTTCTCGCATTCTGTAATGAAGCTCACTATGCCAATACCATTTTTTACTGAGCTTGAAGTTGGCATAATTATTAATCCAAGTAAGAGTTTCTGGCTCAGCAGCAATAGATTGGTCGGGCGTTGAGATTTCACTTTGCGAACATACCAATCTGGTCATAAACAGAAACACCAAAACATATGGACAGGACTTATTTATTTTCATATGCTTCAAAAGTTCAATTTCAATTCTAAAACTGACAAAATCGCCTCTGGATCTTTTTCCCTCTTCAACGCCTTCTCTTCTTCCCTGGTATCGCGCTTGCTTAACTCTATCATTTTACTATAAACACTATTGATATCTTTCATGGCAATCTTCAGGTTTTGACAAGTTAGATCATTTTTAAGCCTGTTCATTAAGTAAGGTCTCAAATGATCACTAAAGGCATCGTAGATGTTTTCCTTGATCCGTTCAGACATATCTACCATCATATACGGATTAAAAGTAGTTCTTGTGTAAGCATCCTCTAGCCTGTTATTTTTGAACTCTAAATCCTCCAAAAAAACATAAAAGTCGGTAAGCGCATCAAAGCAATTCAGCAGATCTTTAATTTGATTTTTTTTCTCATTAAGGGTAGAATTTGCGTAAGCATTAAAATTCTTTTCAGCGAGGTTTATGATTTGTTCTGAAAATCTATCGTGTAATTCGTTATAACTCTCTTTTGATTTTCCTTCAAATAAGTCATCAATTTGACTTTTCCTAGCGATAAGTTTCTCTTCATCTTCAGAAAGTGAACGCTCGGCCTCCATTGTTGCTAATAGCTTTGAGGCTTTGGCGTCTATGTCTTTTACGTCTACCAAGATCGCTTTAGTCAAATCTCTTGCGCTCTCAAGGTCAAAGTTTTCACAATCTGGAACTTTGGGAAACTCATGAGATTTAGTAATCAATTTGGACTGAAATTCATAAGTCACCTCTACAGGAAATTTAAGCTGTGGACAAATTTCAGGAAGAATATGTTCCCGATCAACAAACTCGAAGGCTTTAGAAGAAACTTGATCTACAAACCGCTCTAATTTTGGTATTTCATTTTTATAAATATTCAAAAGAAGATCAATCTCGTCTAGTTTTTCGTATAAGGGCTTACCTATCTTTAGTTGAGTATTATCTGTGTACCTTTTTAAAAGTGTTTTTATCTCTTTTAGATTGGATTCTAACTCAACGGTATTTTGCTTTTCTTGTGCAGATAAAACATAACGCCTTACTTTAAATTTACCAAGTTCTAATGGGCTACTTCCTTTCAAGTTATTCCAAATATCGAATCCAGAGTGAAAAGAAAGAGAAAGGATACTCTTGGTTATAAAATCGTTACTCTTTTGATGATAACGAGTGATCGTCTCTTCTACAGATGCAGACACAGATTGCTTAACGTTTAGTCTTGAAAGGTTTAGAATTTCAAAATAATCCTCCTTTATTGAATAATCTATCCACTCTTCATCACTTTCAGAATTACTAGTGTCTAGGCCGGAATAAGAAATTTCAAATGCTTGAGCATCACTTACGAATTCATAAGTTTTTAAAACACCTGCTTCGTAAGTCCTTATCTCCTTTACAGCCTCATTCTTATGCAGGATCTCCCAGGAACCATGGAAGAACCCATCTGCATTGAGGTAACCCTGTACCTCAATAGAAGGGGAAGCAGAGTTGAATGCACCCACCAATCGGTTGTTTTTGAAAGTAGATTCTACTGAAAACAAAGTATCTACGATTTCAGAATCTAGGTAATCTTGAATTAAAACTTTCCAATTCCCTGCTGCTTTGCCATCTTGAAATGTTCCTGAAACTGAATTAGCTGTGCCATCGGCTAGATTTCCAATTCTAAAATCGGAAACAAATTTCTTATTGACTTCCTTAATCTTTTTTTCAGAAAAAATCCAGTTTCCTGTCTTAATGTCGGAAGAATAGCTACCCTGATAGGTGATCGCTTGATAGTCAAAATCTTCTAATGGAGACTCTATCACGGATTGAAAATCAAAATTACCATCAAAAACGACTTTTCCTTTGGAAGTATAGTATGCATATTCTGCAAGTCCGGAAATGCTATCGTTGAGTTGAAGAGAATCTTTCCTTACTTCATTTTGCTGAGCATAAGAGGTGGTAGCAAAAAGAAAGATAAAAAAGGCCCAATTCATATTAAAATATAGTTTCAAAACGCCATGTTTTTTGATTCTATCCATAACTTTGTTTAAACCATTCCTAAATTGATGATTTCTTGCTTTGTAAGAATGCGGTAATGTCCTCTTGGTACATTTTTCTTATCAAGGTTAGCATACACTACACGGTCGAGCTTTTCTATCTCGTATCCCAATTTTTTGAATATACGTTGCACGATATGCGCTCGCTGACTTCTCAACTCAAGACCTATAATATTTTTGGGACGATTATCCACATAAGCCACGTCTTCGATTTTTACTTTAGAACCTTCTATAAAAGGACCATCTTTTATGATTTCAAGATCTTGCTCTCTAAGAGGTTTGGTCAGCTCAACTTGATAGATTTGGCGAATCCCATTTTTATGTCCGGAGAGTTTCTTGGCCAAAGTCCCATCATTTGTGAAGAGAATCAATCCCATTGCACTCGTGTCTAATTTACCGACAGGCGCAAGCTTAGACTTGGATGCATTTTGAACTAGGTCCAAAGCAGTTAATTTACCTTTATCGTAACTTCCAGTAACATAAAATCCTTTTGGCTTATTCAGTAACACATATGATTTTGGTTCTGGATTAATCAATCTTCCATCAAATTTAACCTCATCATCGAGTTTGACGTGGTGACCCATTTCAGTAACCACCTTACCATTTACAGTTACGTTTCCAGACTTGATGTAGATATCAGCATCTCTCCGGGAACAAACCCCAGAATTTGAGACATACTTATTAAGTCGCATGCCAGCATTAGGATTTTTTACCTGCTTATCTACTTTAGATTGAGCAACTTCCTTTTTGCTGAATTTATTTTTAGATCCCTTTTTGCTAGGGTCTTTATGTTTATGTTGGTCTTTCATTTTCAAAATTTGCGCAAAGATACTGTTTTTAAAGCAGTTGACGCTCCAGAATATCAACCCATTAGTTTAATAAATACCCAAAATAGAGCTGAAATGTAGCATTTTGAAGGCTATTAGATTCCAGATCGAATTCATTATTAATATCTGTTAAGCCTAAGCTGTAGCGTAGACCTACCAAAAATCCCCAGTCGGTTTTATAGCTTACTCCAGCAGCCAAAGAAGCATCAAACTCCTCAAAATTATCATCAATCGATCTAACAAAAGAATTTTCAGCTTGCTTGCTAATATATTTAGCATCTACTAAGTATCCAAACTGTGGTCCCAGTTCTATGGCCAAACCTTGCTTTAGGTAGTACTTTACTAGAATTGGCAGATTAAAATAATCAAGATTGATTCTATTTTCAAAAAATGATCCTTGGATATTTCCCCTATCTGAACTTCCCTGCCTTGCATACAAAAGCTCAGACTGTATTGCAAAACGACTATTAATCTTAAATTCAGAAACTAAACCCACATTAAAGGAAGTTCTTAAAGATTTTAAAGTTTCTGTCCCTTTCAATTCTGAAAGTAACAAACCATACTTAACTCCATATTCAAATGAAGAGTCGTTTTCCTGTGCTTTTAATTGAAAAGATGAAAAAGTTATACAGAGTATGAATAAGGTAAATCTCATATATAGATATAATAAGCAAATGTAGGTAATCAGATTTTAAATAAAATTTAAAGAAAACAAATTTTTATGTTAGGGCAATCCTAATCTTTCTTGTTTCATAAGTAGAAAGCGCTCATTAAAAATGTACGGTTTTACCGTACTATGTTTACGGTCGAACCGTAAAGCAAAACCAAATAGGGCTCGTATTTTTGAATAAGTAAAATCCTTAGTTATGAAAGCAATTGAATTATTACAAAAAATGGAAGCCGATATTCTAGTTCCACTTATGGTTGAAGCTGGCTTTAATAATGACGGTGAAATCTGGTGGAGATCTACAGATGATTTTTCTTTGGTACTTACGCTTCAGAAATACTGGTGGTCGACCGAGGATAAGATTGACTTTAGAATCAACCTAGGTTTAATGATTCCTCCTATACAGAGTTCTTCTCGCAAAAGACCGGAGATTACAGAAATGGCAGTTTGCGTTTCTCAGGATTGTTATCTTCCAGAAGACATTCAATTTCATAAATTTAAGAATAGTATTGGCTATTGCATCAAAAATGAAGATAATGCAGATGAGTTTTTAGGCCTTATTCGACGAGACTTTGAAGACTACATCATCCCTCAATTAGTCAAGCAAGAAACACTGGAGGACTGTGAAGAATTCTACAAAGATGTTCCGTTTTGGAATCAAAGATTAGACAGGTTTATCCAAGAGCATAAATTTAAACTAATGAATAATATGGCTAGTTAATTAACTTCTTGAAAGGAAAATCATGTTTGGAACGGTATTGGATGCATAAAATTCAACACTAAAACACCAAAAATGCAATCAACTTTACGTTTCCTAAAAGGCTTTGGCTTATTATCATTTGTTCTTATTTCAATTATAGCCTGTAACGAAGGAAGTCAGACAGCCTATAAAGCAGAGTCATCCGGGAATTTAAATCAACTCAATGTTATCATTTCAAACGAAGATTGGCAAGATTCAATAGGCGAAAATATTCGAGAAATTTTTGCAGCCGATGTGGCGGGTTTACCTCAACAAGAACCGAAATACGCCTTAAATCAAATCCCTCCCCAGGCTTTTAACGGATTTGCTAGAAAAAACAGAACTTTCTTAAAAATTGAAAATTCTGAAAGAACTGGCCATAGGATTCTGTTAGATTCGTTTGCCAAACCTCAAGTAGGCATTGCTATTGCTGGTCCAGATCAGCAAAGCATTATCAAAGAACTCCATACTAATAAAGAATCTTTTCTTAAAAAATTAGAGCAGACAGAGCTTAAAGAAAAAAGAAGACGCATGCGCAAAGCTCCTAATGAGACAGGCGTTCTTAAGAAATCTTTGGGGATCACCATGTTATTTCCATCTGCTTATCGATATGCTAAACAGGAAGATAATTTTTTCTGGATGCGTAAAGACATCAAAAATGGAAGTATGGAGTTAGTCGCTTATGAAGTCCCCACTTCAACTATTGAAAAGGATGGCGACATCATAGCCAACGTCATCAAAATGAGAGATTCCGTAGGAGAAAAACACATCCCTGGCCCCAATGAAGACACGCATATGATTACTGAAGAAGCTTACGCTCCTTACTTATTTGAAACAGAAATTGATGGAAAATTTGCTTACGAAATCAAAGGAACCTGGGAAGTAAAAGGGTTTTTTATGGCAGGTCCATTTGTAACTTACGCCATTAAGGATGAAAAAAATGACCGCTATGTCATTCTCGAAGGTTTTGTATTTAAACCCTCTTCTTCCAAACGCCTACAGATGTTTGAGATTGAGGCGATTTT
>CAZOAD010000035.1:0-28629 GCA_964577705.1 uncultured Mesohalobacter sp. | reverse complement strand
CGTAGACTTGAAAGATGGTCGACACAGTATTCAAAAAAGAATCATTAAAGAATAGTAGGTATTCATAGGATTACTAAAGGGATTGACATAGTTTTGTCAATCCCTTTTTAATTTAAAAATCATGGAAGATTCACATATCATTTTTGGCATTCATAGCGTTGTAGAAGCCTTAAAACAAAAGAAGGACATAGAGAAAATCAATTTATTAAAAGATTCTGACAATCCTAAACTCAAAGAAATTGAAGGTTTGGCCAAACAGCAAACTGTGAAAGTCTCGTATGTGCCTATTCAGAAGTTCAGAAAGTTTGAAGATTTGAATCATCAGGGAGTAATTGCACATATTTCTCAAATCACCTATCAGGATTTTGAATCTACTGTAGAAGCGGTTTTGGAGACCAAAGCATATCCTTTGTTCTTGCTTCTAGATGGAATTACAGATGTAAGAAATCTAGGAGCTATCCTCCGTACTGCAGAATGTACCGGCGTAGATGCCATTGTTTTACCAAAAAGCGGGAGTGCTCAAGTGAACAACGAAACCATCAAAACTTCAGCTGGAGCAGCTTTCAACATCTCAATTTGTAAGGTGGATCATCTGAAGGATGCCATTTTCTACCTCAAATCTTCTGGTGTAGAATTGGTAGCTGCAACCGAAAAAACAGAAAATTCCATTTATGATTTAGAGCTTAACAAACCCTTAGCCATTATCATGGGTGGTGAAGGTGATGGTATACAGTCCAGCATTTTAAAACTAGCAGACCAGAGGGGGAAACTACCCCTGATGGGCCACATAGAATCTTTGAATGTGTCTGTGGCTTGTGGGGTAATCCTCTATGAAACTGTTAGACAAAGGCTAAAGTCCTAACAATTTGAATTAAGCGTCTTTATTTTGGTAAAAAGTTGAATCCTCTCCTGTTGTATCTTGAGTAAAATGGTTTGAAACCTCCTCTTCCTCAGGATCCAATGGCCTAAAGTTTCCGTTCTCATCGAACTGCTTTAGGAACTCATCTTCTTTTTCAGAAACTGGTTTTGATGTTTCAATGGATGTTAACCTACTAAAATGTGAAGATTTCAATATAAAACTAAGAATAAATCCCGTGATGAATCCAGATAAGTGGCCTTCCCAGGAAATACCCGGTTTTCCAGGCATAGTGCCCCAAACCAAACTCCCATAAAGAAAGACTACTATAAGAGATAAAGCTATCAATCTATAATTTTTGGATCTCAAGCCTTTAAAGAATAAAAAAGAAGCCAAAAAGTAAACAATACCACTCGCCCCGATGTGGAAAGAAGACCTTCCAATGATCCAGGTGAGCAAGCCAGAACATAGCAATCCATAAAATAGACTCTTCCAGGCAATATCCTTATAGAAGTAAAATAAACCGGCGGTTAAGACAAGTATGGGTATAGAATTTTTATACAGGTGCTCTATACCACTATGTATAAATGGAGAAGCTAAAATACCGAAGAGCCCCTTAATTTCTCTTGGATAAACACCGTAGGGCGTAAAATTGAATCTGAATTTAATTTCTACCCAATACACCAGCCAAAGTAAGAACACGAGTAGTATTGGCCAAAGAATAGCAGATACCACCGAATTTTTATGGTGTTGAATAATAAAGTCTTTCTGATTCATACATCAAAAGTATTGAAAAAAGAAATCAAAAAATAATTGAGTTCATTTGATAGGCGCCAATTATTTTAAGTCACAAATTAATTCCTAATTTTGAATTATGAAAGCACCCTTAGCAGAACGACTTCGACCAAAGCACTTATCGGATTATCTAAGTCAAGCCCATCTTGTAGGAGAAAATGGCACTATTTCCCAGATGATAAAGCGGGATTTGGTGCCTTCTATCATCTTTTGGGGACCCCCGGGTATTGGAAAAACTACGCTGGCGAATTTGATTTCAAAAGAAACTAAACGAAGTTTTTTTACACTTTCTGCTATAAGTAGTGGAGTAAAAGAGGTGAGAGAAGTGATTGGAAAAGCCAAACAAGACCAAGGTTTGTTTGAGCAAAAAAATCCAATTTTGTTCATCGATGAAATTCACAGGTTCAGCAAATCACAGCAAGATTCATTACTAGGTGCTGTGGAAAAAGGATGGATAACACTCATTGGTGCAACGACAGAAAACCCAAGTTTCGAAGTGATTCCTGCTTTATTATCCCGCTGTCAGGTTTATGTATTGAATGAATTTTCTAAAGATGATTTGATTCAGCTTTTAAATAGAGCTTTGAAAAAAGATGAGTTCTTATCTAAAAAAGAAATAGAACTCAAAGAGACGACCTCCCTACTCCGTTTAAGCGGCGGGGACGCCAGGAAACTTTTGAATATGTTTGAGTTGGTCATCAATTCTGTAGATGAGCAACCAATTATTATCACTAACCAATTGGTTGAAGAGAAAATTCAGCAGAAAACAGCGCGCTACGATAAGTCTGGCGAACAACATTACGATATCATATCGGCTTTTATCAAATCCATACGGGGAAGTGATCCCAATGCTGCTGTATATTGGTTAGCCAGAATGATAGAAGGCGGAGAGGATGTGAAATTTATAGCGAGACGTCTTATTATTTTGGCTAGTGAAGACATCGGTAACGCAAATCCAACAGCCTTAATCATGGCCAACAATACCTTCCAGGCGGTAAATACGATAGGTTTCCCTGAAGCTCGAATCATTTTAAGCCAATGCGTGATTTATTTAGCGACTTCTGCAAAAAGCAATGCCTCCTATCAGGCTATCAACACAGCTCAGGCATTGGTTAAAGAAACCGGAGACTTATCGGTTCCTCTTTCTATAAGAAACGCCCCTACCAAGTTGATGAAAGACTTAGGCTACGGCGATAATTATAAATACGCGCATAATTATGAGAACAATTTTGTCCAAGCTGAGTTTATGCCAGAAGACATCAAGAATGAATTGATATTTAACCCGGGAAATAACACGAGGGAGGACCAGTTAAGGCAGTTTCTAAAAGAGAAATGGAAGGGAAAATATAACTACTAGTTGGCTTTCCTGAAACTAATATTTTGAATTTCACCTAAATCTTCATCCATATATTCAATGTTGATATTTCCTTCGGCATCAAAAAAGGCGGCACCATTGATGGTCTCAGAATTAAATATGTAAGTTCCCTTATCTGCATTCTGAAGTTCAGCGTAGTTTACCTTACCTTCTTTGGACAAAATCCTATACCCTTTGTTTCCACTTTCTATTAGCCAGTAAGTTTCACCTCCAAATTTATAGATTTTCTTATCTGGGTAAGCTTCCCCAGAATTTGAGCTCTCCTCTGTAACCTTTTGATTTGCAACAGAATTTCTTGACTCAGTTTTTATAAGATCTGGGTCATATCTATAATTTACATCTGCTAATGAAGAAAAAGCCCTCCTCAAAGCTTGTTTATACCCTTCTTTGAAATCTTTAATTTTACTCACACCTTCTTCAGATTCAAAAAGAACATTATCGTAGCAATCTTTTAGCCTTACAATTGTACTTATTCTTAGGAATCCGCTTGTATCTTCTACCTCCAAAAAAAGAGGCTTACAAGTATTCCCTCTATAGTCCAGTGGACGATCCTCTTTATCCATATAGACTTCAAAACCTTCTTCTTGCAATAAAACCCTGGATAAAATATTGATTTGGTATTGGTTAGGTTCATTTTGAAATTCAAATTGCATGGGCACTATAACGTACTCATAGGCATTCAAATTGTTAGTTTGACTCCATCCCAACTGCATCCAAAACAGGATGATAAAAAGTATACTTGCTTTCATTTTAAAATAATGTTTTTAATTCGTTTAAACTTTGAATTTGTAGTCCCTTGTATTCTGGTTCATTTCCAAAAAATATAGCCTCCATTCCAAAGGATTTAGCGCCCTGGACATCTGCTTCCAAACTATCACCAATCATGATGCTGTTGTTTGTTTTGGTTTTAGCTAAGTCTAAAGCATATTCAAAAATAATTCGATTTGGTTTTTTAACGCCGGCATCTTCAGAAGTGGTCACTGTTTGGAAGTAAGGTTTCAGCTTCGAATTACCTAATTTTTTATGTTGTACTTCGTAAAACCCATTGGTGATAATGTGAAGTTTATACTTAGATTGTAAGTAGCTCAAGACATCAAAGGTATCTGGAAACAAATGGTTATAATTGGGTAAATAATCAATATAAGCCTGCGATAAGTCATTGATCATTTGTTCTGAAGTCTTGAAATTCAATATATCAAAGACTTCATTTAAGCGTTGGAATCTTAAGTTGTTTTGTTCTATTTTACCTTCTCTAAACAACTTCCAGTATTTCTTATTTACAGGAAGGTAAACGTCTAGGAAATCTTTAAGTGGTAAATCTACTTTGTATTTGTCAAAAATACTTTCAAACGTAAGTTCTGAATTTTTATCAAAGTCCCATAGGGTATGGTCTAAATCAAAAAAAATATCGGTAATGTCTTTCATCTATATCATTTCTTTCATCAATGCAAAGATGGCATTTTTAAAATTAGAATCTGCAAAGTCTGAATTTTCAAATATAAGATTCATTTGTCCATCTACCCTTTTTATAGATGACTTTAAGCTTTTCAATTCATCGATTTTTTCATAAACATCCAGCCCTCTGAGTACATTAGAATTTAAAACGTAAGGCTGTACTATAAGTCCTGAAACCTGCTCCAAATTCAAATCATAGAATTGAAAGGAGGTACAAGTCCCTGCTCTAAATCCAATGTTTCTTTGATAACCCATAGAGAAATCTTCTTCGATGTCTAGTTTATTAAAATTCAAATAGGCATCTGGAAAATTAAGATGGTAATTTTTGATAAGAGCTTTAGACAAACTCCTGTTAACGATACTTTCCCAGCGCTTTTTTTCTTTTTTCAAAATTTCAAAGCTATACAGAGCCTCAAAACCAGGGAGCAAGCCTAAATCTCCATAATCTCCCATAGATTTTATCAACTTATGGTAAATGCGTTTGTTGTAACTTATACCCTTAGTGTAACGAGAGTAATTGCTCAATTGAAAATAAAAATCCAGTTGTAACTTATTCTGCTTTGCAAATTTTATGAGTTCATCATAAATATCATAGGGATCCTGTTGTAACCTCAGCATAGTCTTAAACCTGTCAAACATAGATTTCAACTGAAGCTGAAACAAATCCCTTAGTGTACCTCCCACAAACCTTACAAAGCCATTATGCCTATGTTTAAAAGCTTTCGAAACCGATATCAAAAAATGACTTTTGAATTTCTTTTCCGGAAACTTGAGATCTGGAAATTTGGCTACTAAAATGTTTTTTAATTTATAAGCCCAAACGTCTACGACGGGAGTTTTCAAAAACTCATGCTGATAAGCTAAACTTTCTTCTATAGGATAGGAATCTACATCGTTTTTGACGTGTGGCTGGTATTCTTCATATCTGGTTACCAAATAGAAGGAAGCCGAAAAGATATCAAAGGGAATATCACTTTCTGAAGAGACTCTAAAAAAACAGGGAACGTCTTCCCAGATGTCCATACTAAAATTGAGGTCATTGATACCTAATTCTTCCAGTAATCCAAATTTTTGAATGTAGACTTCATTGCCCAATCGCTTTTTCGCATAGGAAAACTTCACCCCTTCAAAAGCTATAAAATCTTCAACTTTGGAAGTAAACTTTACTTTGAACCCTAATATCCTTCCACAAATATGTCTAAAGATATAGTTGATTCTCGGCGTTTGTTTAGGTATATAAACCAGTAATTCCATAACTTATAGCAGGCTTTCATCAGCGAAGCTAAAGTAAGTTTTTTCTGTCACAATGATATGGTCAAGCACCTTAATGTCTAGAAGTTCTCCAGCTTTCTTAATCTTTTGCGTTATGGATTTATCGGCCTGGCTGGGCTGCAAGGTCCCCGACGGATGGTTGTGGGCCAGAATAAGCGCCGTCGCGCTTTGTGCTAATGCACTTTTGAAAACCAAACGCGTATCTACCATGGTAGCGGTTATGCCCCCTTTGCTCAATGGGAATTTATAAATTACTTTATTCGAATTATTCAACATCAAAATCCAGAACTGCTCGTGATCCAGATCTCCGATAAAGGGCTGCATAATTGAGAACACATCCTTACTGCAGGTGATCTTAGTGAGCTTCTCTATGGGCTCTGCTCCTCGTCTATTGCCAAGTTCCAAAGCAGCCATAATACTTATGGCTTTGGCCTCGCCGATGCCTTTAAAATTCTGGAGTTGTTTCAGGTTGAATTTTGCCAGTCTATGCAAGCTGTTTTCGGAAGTATGAAGTATGCGCTTGCATAATTCTACCGCGCTTTCTTCTCGGTTGCCAGAACCGATTAAGATGGCTAGCAGTTCCGCATCACTAAGGCTGGATTTACCTTTGTGCACTAATTTTTCTCTTGGCCTATCGTCTTCCGACCAGTTTTTTATACTAAATGACTTTGAAGAGTTGGTCATATCTATGGTGTTTAAATAAAGATAACCATTATAAAAAAAATGAGTCTCAAAGTAAGATTTTACTGCAAAACGGTTTTTTTGTTGATAAAAGGCTCGTCATTTCATTCAAAAACTAACTTATAATTGACGGTTAGAGGGAAGAAAATAAATTGAATGAGTTCTTAAAAAATCTTCAGAAGATTTTCGAAAACTTTTTACACTAGCAAAATTTGAAGATTTGGAAACATTGTACTTTTACTTCACTTATCTCAGTGTACAATCTCTTTTAGCTTTTGAGAATTCAGTGGTTTAGAGATAAATGAAGCAACATAAGGGTTGGCTTTAGCTCTTTCAAGGTCTGCGGGATCAATAGAAGATGACACCATGTAAATCTTGATATTTTTGGGTATATTCAAAGGTCCTATAGCGTTCAAAAACTCCCAGCCATCCATTCGTTTCATGTTGATATCTAAAAATATAATTTCAGGATATTCACTTGAATCGTTGTCTTTAAAAAAATCAAACGCGTCTTCACCATCTGGAAACTCTTTGATGTTTTCAGCAAGGTTTAGCTCCTGGATAAGATGTTTTGCTATGGTCGTAAACATAATATCGTCGTCTACGATAAATAAGGTTTTATATGCTGCCATGTTTGAAATATACTTTAAACGTAGAGCCCTTCCCTACTTTACTATCAATTGTAATCTTTCCACCCATGGACTCAATTTGATTTTTGGTCAGAAATAATCCAATGCCTTTGGCATCCTTATGGTTGTGAAAGGTTTTATACATACCAAACAATTTATGACCATATTTCCTGAGATCCAGTCCAAGGCCATTATCTTCTACAGCTAATATAACATGTTTTTTACTTTTTTTTGAGTACAATTTGACAAACGATTTTTTATTAGGATCTCGATATTTTATCGCATTGGTGATCAAGTTGTTTATAATGCTTTCTAAAAAAGCTGGAACAGCCTCGACCTTTACCTTATGGGATATTTCATTAATAAATTCAACAGAGTTCTCCTCAAGCATTGTCTTAAAACTAGATTGAAAATTTTCTACAAAGGGTCTCAAGGCGATC
The DNA here is from genome assembly GCA_964577705.1 of uncultured Mesohalobacter sp. Classification (GTDB taxonomy): domain Bacteria; phylum Bacteroidota; class Bacteroidia; order Flavobacteriales; family Flavobacteriaceae; genus Psychroflexus. The sequence continues at coordinate 21,126 of CAZOAD010000035.1, read as the reverse complement.
TTTTCCATTTCGTGCTTTGAGGATACAACTGAAACTATATCATTCAGACTGTGTAGGGTATTTTCTAAATTAGCAGAAGCAGTCTTGAGGTACTGTATGTATTGATTTTCCCTAAATTCCGGGTGTTTTATCTCCATTATATCTAATAAACCGTTGATATTAGCAGAATGGGACCGTAAGTTATGAGATACTATATAGGCAAAATTCTTAAGCCGTTCATTTTGACCTTCTACTATTGTTACATAATCTTTTATGTCACTTTCATTTTTTTTGATTTCTGTGATGTCCTTTATATTGGCAAAGTAATTAATAATTTTACCACTTTCATCTTTCAATTCACTTGATGAGACCAATACAGGAAAACGTTGGCCATTTTTCTTACAAAAGATAAGCTCAAATGTATTAAAATTCCCATTTAGAGTCTTTTGATAGGCTGAATTTACATTTTCAATTTCTTCTTCCGGCCAATAAGGATACGGAGGAAAATGACCTATAAGTTCGTTTTCACTAAAGCCAGTCATTTCACAAAATGCTTTATTTACTCCTACTTGTCGGCCTTCTACATCAATTACAGAAAAACCATCTGCCATATTTTCCAGTAGTTGCTTAGAAAATAATTGTTCGCGTTTAATGGCCTCCTTATCCTTTTCTTCTTGTGTTATATCTTTTATTATTCCAATAACTCGAGTCACCTTTTTGTCTTTTATAAAAGGGTAACCTGAAACTCGTACATGTTTCAAATTATTCTTTTTCGAAATAAATTTACATTTGATGTCGAAAGGAATTTGCTTTTCAATTGCTTCTGAAATGGCTTTTGAAATTCTAGATTTGTCATCTGGATGGTAAAAATCTAGGCCATTTAACTTGTTATGATCAAAATTGTTCTCAACCTCATGAATGCGGTAGACCTGCTCAGTCCAAAAGGTTTTATTTGTTTCCAAATCGAGTTCCCATGTGCCTGATTGTGATAAACGCTGAGCATCCTCCAGCAGCATCGAAGTTCGTTTGAACTGCTCCTCTGCTCTTTTTCTTTCAGTGATATTTTTATGAGTTCCTACTATTCTGGTGGCTTCTCCATTTTCATTCCTTTCAACTACTTTCCCCTGATTTAATATCCACAAGTAATCACCAGATTTACATCTGAAACGATACTCCTGTAAAAATGAGTCACCATGATCCGGGCTTTGGCTTACTCTTTTAAGCTCCTCTAGTATGCTTTCAGTTTCATCGGGATGTAACCTGGACATCCATTCCTCTACATTAGGGTTTATTTCACTAATATCGTGACCTATCATTTCCACCCAGGCTTTGGAATAAATAGTTCGGTTTGTGATTATGTCTAAGTCCCAAATACCTTCCCCTGAAGCATCTGAAGCATATTTTAACCGTTTAGTTAACTCTTCTTTTTCAAGCTCAGTAGTTTTTCTTTTGGTAATATCCTGAGCTATACCCGTGAGGCCTGTGATATGATCAATTCCATCACGCACAGCCTCCCCACGTGCCCAAATCCAGCCTTTCGAACCATTGTCCTTAATGATTTGTAATTCCAATTCGTAAGGAGTGCCTTTTTCTATTGTCAATTTTACTGCGCTATTTAAACGCTCCCAACTATCTAAAGTAAATAACTTCTTGTGGTCTGTAAAAGCAGGCGGTGGCAAAAGAGGGTTAAAGCCGTAAATTCTGTAAAGCTCCTCCGTCCAGAACACCTCATTAGACTCTAAATTAAGTTCCCAACTCCCTACTTGAGCAATAAATTGGGATTTTTTCAAAAATTTTGAGCTCTTTTCAATACGTAACTCGCTTTTTTTGTATTGAGTTACATTTTGATGAGCTCCCAGCATTCGTATGGGTACGCCATTCTCATCTCTCACAGCCATTCCCCTACACCTGATCCAAACAGTTGATCCGTTTTTATGAGTATACCTTACTGTCTGATCGTAAGGATAATCAGGATTTTCCAAATGCTTGGTAATGTTTTCATTTGCAAGTTTTAAATCCTCAGGATGAATGAAATCTTGCCATGCCGATGACTTATTTGGCATTTTCTCAGGCTCATAGCCGAGTACGGTCCAGAAATTTGGACTCATCCATTCTTCTTCAGGATGTTTAAGGTCCCAATACCACATTCCATCCAATGAGGAGTCCTGTATAAAATCAAAAATGCTTTCGTCTAATTTTATTAGGCTATAGAGTTCTTTTTTAAGGTAGTTGTCGTCTTGTATTTTTTTTTGCTTCCTAACCATAGTTGAATGAAATCTTTAGGATTCCTTTCTATTTATATTCAATTATAAATAATTTTCACAATCTTTCATGTTTAAAATATACTTTAAAAGTTGAGCCCTTACCTACTTCACTATCCACTGTGATTTTACCTCCCATGGATTCGATTTGATTTTTAGTAAGGAATAAACCAATGCCTTTGGCATCTTTGTTTTTGTGGAACGTTTTATACATACCAAATACCTTGTCTCGGTATAACTTGAGATCGATTCCTAACCCATTGTCTTCAACTTTAAATATATTATATTTTTTATTCTTCTGTATTGATAGTCTTACAAATGAGTCCTTATTAGGATCTCGATATCTTATAGCATTTGTTATCAAATTGGTAATAATACTTTCTAAAAACGCAGGTACAACTTTCAACTCGATTTTATCATTTATTTCATTTATAAATTTGACAGAAGCTTCATCCAGCATCGTTTTAAAAGTAGATCGAAAATTTTCAATATATGGTTTCAAAGTGACTATTTCCGTTTCGTGCTTAGAGGATACGACAGAAACTACATCATTAAGACTATGAAGTGTATTTTCTAAATTTACAGAAGCTGTATTAAGGTATTGAATGTATTGGTTATTTTTTAGTTCCGGGTGCTTTATCTCCATAATGTCTAATAAGCCATAAATATTAGCAGAATGAGATCGTAAGTTGTGGGAAACGATATAGGCGAAATTCTTAAGCCGCTCATTTTGAGCCTCTACAATAGTAATGTACTCTTTGATCTCATTTTCATCTTTCTTGCGGTTGGTAATATCAGTAACATAGCCATCAAAACGAAAAGCAATATTATTCTTTAAAATCAAGTTCCCTTTACTGAGCACCCATCTGTATTGATTTTCTTTATTTCGTACTCTAAATTCAACTTCAAACTGTCCGTGCCTTTTCAGATCTTCCAGGCCTTTTTTATAAACGTGACGATCTTCTTTGTGGACACTTTCAATCCATTTATCCTCAGTAAATTCATCTCTATAATAAAAAGACTGAGGATACCCTGTAATCTTTTCAACAGATGGAGTAATATAAGTAAGCTTATTCTCCGGTATGCTTATAGAATAAACTACATCTGAAGTCTCTTTAAGAATACTCTGCATTTGATTTTCTGTCTTATCCAGTTGTCTTTGTGTTTTCACTCTTTCCGTTATATCTATTATGCTAAAGATGATATTGGAAATTTGATCGCCAGCGTATTCAAATGGAGCTCCGGATACAGAAATATAATTCACGTTGCCTTCGGTATCCACCAAGCCATACCGAACATCGGTCACTTCTTGCTTTGATGTCATGACTTGCATAAAAGGTAACTCTTCTTGAGGAAAGGGGTCACCTTCTAGCGTGATATGGTTCCAGACAGGATCATTGTATTTTGTAGTTTCTATTTGGCTCTTAGTGAGACCTAAAATCTTTTCTGCACCCTTGTTGGCGAAGGTAATTTCACCTTCACTGTTTATGATGACGATACTTAAGATTTTGGAATTGATAATCTGGTCTTGAAAATTTTTCTCTTTTTGCAAAGAAAATTCCAACTCTTTTCTTTCTGTGGTATCTTTTCCTATTGCAATTATATTTTCTACCTCACCATCTTTATTAAAAATTGGATTGTAGGTAGTCGACACCCAGTATTTATCCCCCGCCCTGCTGTAATTTAAAACCTCCTGTTTAAATGGTCTTAAGCTTTGAAATCCCTTTCTGTTGATTTCAAAATCATCTGATTGAGATTCTGCACCATGTAGAAAACTTTCCAGTCTTTTACCTTTAACTTCATTTATGCTGTAGCCTGTCTTTATCTCAAAAGCTTCATTTACAAATTCAATATTACCACTATGATCCATGACAATAACAAAGTCTGTGGTATGTTCTGCAACCAGAGACAGTTGTTTTAGTTGACGCTCGTTTTCTAAACGTTCTGAAATATCATGAACGGTTGCTAAAAAATAAGACTCGTCGGTTTTCTCATCGATATATTGAAGGAATACTTCCACAGGAAATTCATCACCGTTTTTATGTTGATGACGGGTCTCAAACCGTATTGATTTTTCATCAGAACTTATCAGGTCATCAATAAGTACTCTAAACTTCTCTTCCGGATATTCTGGCTTTATGTCGTAAGGGTGCAAATTTAATAACTCATTTCTTTTATAGCCCATCATATCGATTGCCCCTTGATTAACATAAAAAAATTGTAAAGTGCTTTTATTAAATAAAAAAATACAGTCTTTGGTTTGGTCCAGAGTATTCTTAAAGGTTCTAAGAAAGTCTTTATTCTTGTTGTCGACAGTCACATCTCTTTGCAATGAAATGTATTTCTCTACCTCCCCGTTTTTATCAAAAACTGGAGTGACAAAACATGAGTTGTCGTATGCTTCTCCATTCTTTTTGTAATTGAGTATCTCTTGACTAAAGGTCTTATTTTTACTTAAGTTTTTTCTAAAGGATTCTACATCCTGTTTTGAAGTTAATTTTCCTTGTAAAATAGAACCTGGTTTATGGCCTATAAACTCTTCCCGAGAGTAGCCCGTATAGTTGATAAAGGCATCGTTTATAAAGGTTGTGATACCTTTTGCATCTGTCATTACAATGGCATAATCGGTTTGTTTTGCTACTGAAGCTAAAATTTCAGATTCTTTTTCTTCCTCTTTTCTTCTACTGATATCAATATGCGAACCTACCATCCACTCCACTCTTCCATCTGGAGATTTTGAAATTGTTTCTCCTTTTGTTAAAAACCAAATCCAATTCCCGTTTTTATGTTTCAGTCTGATTTCACTTCGATACTCTGGTCGCTCACCAATTATATAGCCTTCCAAAACTTCTTTAACAGAAATCAAATCTTCGGGATGAGTTAAATCTGCAAACGTGCCAAAATTGATTGGACGTAACTCTTCCCGGGAATAGCCTAGCGAACTTATCCAGTAATCATTAACGTGAAGCTCTCCTGTTTGTGCATTGAATTGCCAGTTTGCTAAGTTAATTCCAGACGATATCGAATCCAGGGGATTTCTCTTATGGAGAAATTCTGAAGATTTAATGGCCACCAGATAAAATAGGGATAGGTTTCCAGAATCTGGCTGCTCATGACAACTGAAATAGACTTTAGTATTGTATAAATTATCACCTATAAATCGCTCAGCAATAAAGGTTGATTGCTTTTTGGTATCCTTAAATTGAGAAACGCCTTCAATTATGGACTGGATAAATAGGCTAAAATCATCATTAGAAGTAATTAGATCAATTTCAATAGATTGTTGCTCCTGGGAGAATCTCGAAGATAATTTAGAATCAATTAAAACCCGATCAGGAGAATTTTTCTTCCAGAAAAAATAGCCTTCAGTGGCGTAGTCATTGATCAAATCCAAAAAAAGGGTCCTTGATTTAAGGCAACTATAAAAAGTATTCTTTATCGATTCCATAATCGTGTCAGACCAATGTAATCGTCTGTGGTTAAACTTAATACTTTTAATTGTAATACGATATAGACAAATCCTGTTTTCACCAGAAAGGATTTGTATCTAAAATACACGAACAGCACAACTCATATCTTAAAAAACAACCAGATATCTTATAAACTCATATTTATTTAAATTCCATAAAACATCGTAATTTTGAATAGATTTCCGAGATCAAATATCACTTAAAATTTATGAGTTATTTACCAGATCATTTCACAGACAATAGCTGGACAACTATCCAAAGCTTTATTGAACACTTTCCGTTAGCAACACTGATTTCGAGCTACAACAATGAAATTTTCACCTCTCATATTCCCTTTATCATACAAAACAATACGCTTTTAGGACATATCAATAAAGATAATCCTCAGTTTAATCACCTACATCAATCTAAAGTTGAATTGGTTTTTCACGGAGGAGACAGCTATATTTCTCCATCGGTTTTTGTCACAGAAGAACTTCCTACTTTTAATTTTGCAAAAGTTCATATCAAAGGACAAGCTCTTTATGTCGAAGAGTCAAATCTCATTAAAAGTTTAGTAGATATGACTAGCCAGCTCGATGACCAATTCAAATTATCGTACGAACATCCTAAAATTGATAAATTGAAACATTTCATACAAGGTCTAAGAGTCCATATTGAAGATGTAAATGGTCGGTTTAAAATGAGTCAGGACAAGTCTCATGATCATTTTGAAAAAGCTAAAGACCTGTTTTCTAAAACACAAAAAGCCAGAATGGACTGGCTTTTAAAACAATTGGAACAGAAGTAATGTTAATTACTGAATCCAGTTCTTGACTTCATTGAAGTCCAAACCTCCGTAATTCCCTGAACTCATCAAAAGTAATACGTGATCCATAAACGTCTTGGATTTTAAATAGTCCTGAAAAGCCTTCGGATCTGTAAAGACCTTTAAGTCTTTCCTTCCAAAAGCTTCAAATATCTGATCTTCTGTAATACTCTCTAGCTGTTTTATCTCTAAGGCCTTAGGCGAATAAAACACCACTGCTTCATCTGCAGCATTTAAAGCTTCCTTGTATTCTTTTAAAAACTCTGCATTTAAGCTACTGTAGGTATGGAGCTCTAGACAGGCTAAAACTATTTTAGAAGAGAATTGAGCTTTCACCGCTTTAGTTGTTGCCAAAACTTTAGACGGTGAGTGGGCATAATCTTTATAGACTACTGCTTTATCAGATTGAGCAATTTTCTCCAGGCGTTTGGATGCTCCGGTAAAACTTGTTATCGCCTCGTAAAAATCATCTTCATCCACACCCATATGTTGACATATCCACTTTGCTCCTGCAATATTCTGCAAGTTGTGTTTTCCAAAAACTTCTACAGGCATAGGACCTTCTGGCGTTTCCAGATAAGTTACTCCATCTTCAATGCTATGCTCAGGTGTAGAATACGCGTGTTTTCGGGTAGGCTTTTTGGCATTTTGGGCGAGCTGAGTCAAAATATCGTCCTCTTCATTATAAACCAGCGTACTGCCATTGGTCATGGTATCCAGAAAAATTTCAAACTGCTCCACGTAATTTTCAAAGGTTGGAAATACGTTGATATGGTCCCAGGCAATACCGCTTAACAAAGCTATGTTGGGTTCATACAAATGGAATTTTGGTCTTTTATCGAGTGCAGAACTTAAATATTCATCACCTTCCAAGATGATAAAATCATTTTCTTTAGTCAGATGAACCATGGTATCAAATCCTTCCAGCTGAGCACCTACCATAAAGTCTACTTCTTTATCATGGTAGTGCATCACGTGTAACACCATAGCCGTAATGGTTGTTTTTCCATGAGAACCTCCTATAACAACTCGTGTTTTGCGCTTGGAATGCTCGTACAGGTATTCTGGATAAGAATATATCTTAAGCCCTAGTTCCTTAGCCTTTTGTAATTCAGGATTATCAGCTTTTGCATGCATTCCCAGGATAACGGCATCAATATCAGAGGTAATCTTCTCAGGAAACCAACCAAATTCTGCAGGTAATAAGCCCTTTTTCTCAAGTCTTGACTTGGATGGCTCAAAGATGTCATCATCACTTCCTGTGATGTGATCGCCTTTTTCATGTAGTGCCAGTGCAAGATTATGCATGGCGCTGCCTCCTATCGCTATAAAATGTAAATGCATGTCTGTTTAATTTGATTCAAAGATAAAGGTTTCACTTCTAGATGAAAATGTTCCATCTGCAATCATCGCTAAAATTTCACTAATCCAGTTTAGATTTCAAATGATTCAGTTTTTCTATCTCTTCTGAATTTAATCCTGCAGGGTTTAATGTGTTCAAAATTCCTAAGGCTTTAGATTTATTTCTGTTCAGCCTCAGGGTTCTTTCTACATAAACTGAAGCTAAGGCGAGAGAATTCAATGTTTCAATTCCATTTTCCAAAGTCTGAAAATAAAGAGTGTCCTGGTTGGAACGTTTGTACAGTTCTGCCAATTCTTTATAGGTCGTGACCGATTGGCCCAGTTTAACAGCCTTTTTATAATGCATCTCAGCTTTATTGTAATTTGCCAGCTCTCTTTCTATATACCCAAAAGCCAAAGCACCATCCACTGGGCTTATCGTTTCCAGCTGAGAAGCATATCTACGCGAGGTGCTTTCGCTTCCACCAACAATACCAGGAAGTTCAAGATACATTTGTAGCAGAGCCCAACGCGAATTGATATGGGTAGGATCCAATTCTGTCGCTTTTTTTAAGTGAAACTTCACATCATCGATAAGGCTCACAGCCTTAAATGGATTGGCCTCTTTCGCTACCAGCCCAAGAGCCCCTCCGTATCTAAAATGGTATTCTGCATCCTCAGGGTAATCTTCTACTAAAGTCTTGTTGACCTCAGCACTTTCTTCCCAAAGCTCTAATCTTGCATACGCTTGTCCCAGATAATCTCTAGTCATTTTATCTGAAGGACTGGTTTTCAGAACAGATGTTAAAACAGATATCGTGTTTTTATAGTCCCCTTCTTCAAAAGCCTTCTTTCCTTGTTCAAAAGAATTTTGAGAAAAACCAACTAATGAAAAAAGCAAAATAAATAGAAGTGTTTTCATGGTTTCAAATTTACAATAAGAATTCTGGTGAATAAAAAAACCAAGCTGTACAGCTTGGTTTTTTTTAGTAGATTGACTTTTCCAGAATTAACTAGTATCTGTAGTATTCAGGTTTAAATGGACCTTCCACTTCCACACCGATGTAATCAGCCTGGTCAGATTTCAATTCTGTCAATTCTACACCTATGCGTTCCAAGTGAAGTTTAGCTACTTTTTCATCGAGATGTTTTGGCAGCATATATACTTCATTTTTGTATTTATCAGTGTTTTGCCATAGCTCCATCTGTGCTAAGGTTTGATTGGTAAATGAATTACTCATCACAAAACTTGGGTGTCCTGTTGCACAACCTAGATTGACCAATCTTCCTTCGGCAAGAAGTATAATATCTTTTCCGTTGATGGTATACTTATCTACTTGTGGTTTTATTTCAACACGAGTATCTCCGTGGTTTTTCTTCAACCAGGCCACGTCAATTTCATTATCAAAATGACCGATGTTACATACCAAAGTTTTGTCTTTAAAAGCTTCGAAGTGCTCACCTCGTATAATATCTTTATTTCCAGTAGTAGTAATGACTATATCCGCTTTTTCCGCCACTGTTTCTAATTTCTTCACTTCAAAACCGTCCATGGCAGCTTGCAATGCACAGATAGGATCAATTTCAGTAATGGTAACAATAGAGCCTGCACCTTTAAAAGAAGCAGCGGTTCCTTTACCAACATCACCATATCCACATACAACAACACGTTTTCCAGCTAGCATCAAGTCAGTCGCTCTTCTTATTGCATCTACTGCACTTTCTCTACAACCGTATTTGTTATCAAATTTAGACTTAGTCACACTATCGTTTACATTGATAGCAGGCATAGGAAGTGTTCCGTTTTTCATTCTTTCATAAAGTCTGTGAACACCAGTAGTTGTTTCTTCAGAAAGTCCTTTAATTCCTTCTGCCAATTGTGGATATTCATCTAAAACCATGTTAGTGAGATCTCCACCATCATCCAAGATCATATTCAATGGTTTTCTATCTTCCCCAAAGAATAAAGTTTGCTCTATGCACCAGTTGAACTCCTCCTCTGTCATTCCTTTCCAGGCATAAACAGCAACTCCAGATTCTGCAATCGCAGCTGCGGCATGGTCTTGAGTAGAAAATATATTACAAGAACTCCACGTTACCTCTGCTCCAAGTTCTACGAGCGTTTCGATAAGAACAGCCGTTTGGATGGTCATGTGCAGGCATCCTGCGATACGAGCACCCTTTAATGGCTTTTCTTTACCAAATTCTTCTCTCAAAGCCATTAAACCTGGCATTTCTGACTCTGCTAATTCTATTTCGCGTCTTCCCCACTCTGCCAATGTGATGTCTTTGACTTTATAAGGAGTATAAGGTAATGTTTCCGTACTCATAATTTAATTTATTATATTTTTGAAAAACAAAATTAAGGAAACCCATTATAACTTTATGCCGATTTACAAAAGAATAACAGTAGATGAACACACTATCGCACTCATATGGAAAATTGAAGAATCACTGAAATTTCTTGAAAATGGAGTAGAGCTAACCAATTATTGCAGAGACCGCTACGACGGGATGAAGTCTGAAATCCATAAAAAAGGATTTATGAGCATTCGGCATTTGCTGAAAGCTTTTGGCTACACCGATTTTGATTTAAGTTATGATGAAAAAGGCAAACCACACCTCAAAGACGACAAGCACATTTCAATAACGCACTCTTTTGAATTTACTGCTGTGATCGTTTCAGATAAAAAAGTGGGCATTGACATAGAAAAACAACGAGATAAAATAAAACTCATCGCTCCAAAATTCACACCAATCGAAGAATACAAAGCCTTAGGCGATGGCGAAGACTTAATAAGGAAGTTAACCATCGTTTGGGGAGCTAAAGAATCCCTGTACAAGCTCTACGGAAAAAGAGGACTGTTGTTTTTGCATGATATTTTTGTTGAAGATTTTAATATTTCAGAACAAAAAACAACCGCTAGAGTAACTCACGACCAGATAGTTACCTATTATACTTTGAATTTTTTAGAGTTTGAAAACTTCACCTGTGTTTATGCTATTGCCAATGACTAGAAATTCTAACAAAATTATTTACCATTCCATCTTAAAAGCTGTTCATAAGAATCATAAGCTGTTAGCTATCCTGATAGATCCCGATAAATTTGAACTATCGACTACAAAAGACTTTTTTAATAAAATTCCAAAATCCACCAATTATCTTTTTGTCGGTGGTAGTGAAGTTGAAAATGGAAGAACAGAACAGGTAGTCAATGAGCTCAAAAAGTTTTCAAAATTTCCCGTGATTTTATTCCCTGGTAACGTCAATCAAATCACTGACCACGCCGATGGTATTTTGTTCCTAAGCCTTCTTTCTGGTCAAAATCCGGAATATCTTATCAACCAGCAAGTTAAAAGCATTTCAAAACTTCAACATTCTTCTTTAGAAATTATCCCAACAGGCTATATCCTGGTGGACGGTGGTATCCCTACCTCAGTTTTGAAAGTAAGTCAAACCAAAGCTATACCTCAAAATCAGATTTCTACTATTGTTCACACCGCCTTAGCTGGACAATTTTCTGGCAAACAACTTATTTACCTGGAAGCTGGAAGTGGTGCAAGCTATCCGGTTTCAGCAGAAATTATTTCAGAAGTCAAAAAAAACATATCTATTCCTTTAATCGTAGGCGGCGGCATCAAAACTGAACTTCAAAAAGAAGCTGCCTACCAAGCTGGCGCAGATCTTATCGTGATGGGCAATGCTTTCGAACTTTGATGAATTTAAGTTAACTGGTCTGGATTATAGCCCAAATATTCGCGATTTGTTTCTTCAAATTTGATATCGTAATCTTCCAAAGCTTTTAAAATAGGATTGTAAACTTCAGGATGAATTGGTCTTAAAACACCCGGTTTACTTATCTCACCGTTTAAGATTTTTACGGTTGCAATTCCTACAGGTAACCCAACCGTTTTGGCCATTGCCGTATAGGTTTGATCTTCACCAATGCTTACCATCGTAGAGTCGATTTGCTTTTTCTCACCATCGATTTCATAGCCAAATTTGTGGTACATCACAATCATATCCTTGTCTTCTGGCTTTAAGGTCCACTTATCTTCCAGGATTTTCTGCAGAGCCTGAGCGGGTGTAGCCTCCTTGATTCCTATTTTCTTTTCAGAATTGAAAAGATCGAGCTCAACGAGTTTATCCCAAATGAGATCATCCTGATCTATTTTTAGACTCAATCTCAGTTTTAGTTCAACAGAATCTGTTGGTGAATAAGGCAAAAAGGAGTTGATAAATGAACGGTAACTCATCGTTTCGGTATTTTGCATAGAATAAGTATCGTCTGTCATTCCTAACTGGACGAATACATTCCAGGCTTTACTAAAACCGATTCGACGCAGTGTTCCTCTATACAATGTAGGAATATCCTCAAGGCCATAAATACTTCTGTAAGCCAAGGAATTTCTATTGGCTAAACCTTCAAATCGTCCGTATTTTGGAATCTGTAAAAATTCTGTTCTACGGAATAGTCTCTGATAAGGAATGTACTTGTATTGACCCTCCTGTATAAATTCTGCTGCGCCGCCTTGACCTGCCACTACTACATTTCGTGGATTCCAAGTGAATTTATAATTCCAGAGATTATCGTCGCTTTCCGGAGCGACAAGACCACCGGTAAACGATTCAAAGAGCAACATTTTACCGCCTTTAGAGCGAATTCTATCTATCACTTGCATGGCACTCATATGATCTACCCCAGGATCTACGCCTATTTCATTCATAAAAGTCAAACCTTTTTGTTTGACTTCTTTATCTAAGGCTTCCATTTCTTTGGACACATAAGAAGCTGTGACCATGTTTTTATTAAATCTCACACAATCCTTGGCTACTTCTATGTGAAATCTTGCCGGTAACATGGAAATGACAATATCTGCGTTTTGAATAGCAGCCTCTCGTTCTGAAGCTTCAAAAATATCCAGCTCCATGGCAGAGGCTCTGTCATGATTTGAAGCTAAATTTTTAGCCGCATCCTTATTTTTATCTGCTATAATGAGTTTAAAATTTTGGTTTTGGGATTCGCTAAGTAAAAATCTTACGAGTGATGAGGTAGATTTACCTGCGCCTATGATTAAGATGGATCTCATGATCGATTATGAATTTTAATGATTAATTTTGGTTGAAATTTGAAATTACATAATATTAAGCACATAGAAATGGAGGGGCAAAAAAAGTTAATTTTATTGGGGAGCAGTCTTGGCTTTATAGGTATCATCCTTGGAGCTTTTGCAGCACATGGTTTGGAAGATCTTATTTCTGAAAATGCCATAGATACTTTTGAAACAGGAGTTAAGTATCAAATTTACCATGCTTTATTTTTGGTGTTTTTATCTTCTCAAAACTTCACTACATCCAAGTTAAACAAAACATTATTCTGGTTGATTTTGACAGGTGTTATATTCTTTTCTGGTTCCATTTATGGGTTAGCAACCAACGAACTGACGAGCTTCGATTTCAAAAATATTGCGTGGATTACTCCTATAGGAGGCACCCTACTTATCTTGAGCTGGGCCCTGGTCTTTTTCAACGTGATAAAAAAACGTAATAATTTATAAGAATTAGTTTCTGTAGTTAGATTTAAACTCATTAGATTTGTATGCCATAACAACAACACAACAAATTATGAGTAATCTAAAAGGAATTACGAAAACGATTGAGTTAGAAAAGTATGGCATCCTCTCGAAAAACGTTCATTACCAACTTTCCTCTGAAGAATTACATCAAATTACTCTTCAAAAAGGGCAAGGTGTAGAAGTAAATTCTGGTGCAATTGCAGTTAATACTGGAGAATTCACCGGACGCTCACCTAAGGATCGATTTATCGTAAAAGATGATATTACTAAAGATGAAGTGTGGTGGAGCGAAATCAATCTTCCCTTTGCTCCAGCTCAATTTGACAAACTATACGATAAAGTTGTTAAATACCTCAGCGATAAAGAACTTTTTGTAAGAGACGCTTACGCATGTGCTGACGACAATTACAGACTCAACATAAGACATATCAATGAGCTTCCGTGGAGTAATATGTTTGCCTACAATATGTTTTTAAGACCAACTGAAGAAGAATTAGAAAATTTCTCTCCAGAATGGACAGTTATTAATGCCCCGGGCTTTCTGGCAGATCCTGAGGTTGACGGTACTCGAGCGCATAATTTTGCTATTCTTAATTTTACGCGTAAAGTTGCTTTAATTGGCGGTACAGGTTACACAGGTGAAATTAAAAAAGGAATTTTTTCTGCGCTTAATTTCATTCTTCCTGTGATGAAAAACACCCTGCCTATGCACTGTTCTGCCAATGTGGGTAAAGACGGCGATACGGCCATATTTTTTGGTCTTTCCGGAACTGGGAAAACAACGCTTTCTGCTGATCCAGACCGTAGACTCATTGGAGATGATGAACACGGATGGACCAATGAAAATACAGTCTTCAATTTTGAAGGAGGCTGTTACGCTAAAGTGATTGACTTATCTGAAAAAAAAGAGCCAGAAATATTTCATGCTATTAAGCCAGGAGCCATCTTGGAGAATGTAGTGATTAAGGATGGTAAAGTAGATTTTATGGATAGCAGTATCACACAAAATACTAGAGTGAGCTATCCTATTTATCACATTGACAATATCCAACCAGGTTCTGTAGGAAAAAATCCAAAGAATATTTTCTTCCTTACTGCAGATGCCTTTGGTGTGCTACCTCCCATCAGCAAGCTTACACCAGGACAGGCTGCTTTTCATTTTATAAGTGGGTATACAGCTAAAGTTGCTGGAACAGAGGCTGGAGTTACAGAACCCATACCAAGTTTTTCTGCCTGCTTTGGTGCTCCTTTCATGCCGCTACACCCTACAAAATATGGTGAAATGTTAAGTAAAAAAATGAAAGATGCGGGAGTGAATGTATGGCTGATCAATACAGGCTGGACTGGCGGACCTTATGGAACAGGCAGAAGAATGAAATTGAAATATACCAGAGCCATGATTTCGGCAGCTTTAGAAGGAAAACTTGATCAAGTTGATTATAAAATTCATGATATTTTCAATATAGCAATTCCGACGTCTTGCCCAGAAGTTCCAACTGAAGTCTTGAACCCGAAAGATACCTGGACAGATAAAGAAGCGTATGATAAGAAAGCTAAAACCTTAGCTAAATCCTTTCGAGATAATTTTAAGAAGTTTGAGTCTTACGCAGATTCAGAAATCATCAAAGGAGCTCCAAACGCTTAAAAAACCTATTTAAACAACAAAAGCCGAAATGAGATCATTTCGGCTTTTGTTGTTTAAATAAGAAATCAACTAGTTTTCTTTGATATAATTTTCGATAGCCATCGTCATAGATGGGTTTTCTGGTGTAGGGGCTTGTATCTGGACAGTTAAGCCTTTATCTTCAGCTGCTTTAATGGTTGAATTACCGAAAGCAGCAATTTTTGTATTTTTTTGCTCAAAATCTGGAAAATTTTCATAAAGTGACTTGATACCGCTGGGGCTAAAAAAGACAACGACATCGTAAGAAACTTCTCTTAAATGTGATAAGTCGCTTACCACTGTTTTATAAAAAATACCTCTGGTCCAGTTCACACCTAGTTTATCCAATTGCTGAGGGATAATAGGTTTCAACATATCTGATGATGGAAGTAAAAACTTCTCATCCTTATGTTTTTTAATACTTGCTTCTAGCTCTTGAAAAGTCCTTTTTCCGACATAAATTTTACGCTTTCTGTAAACAACGTACTTCTGAAGATAATACGCTACGGCTTCGCTCAAACAGAAATACTTTAAGCTGTCTGGGATTTTGTATCTCATTTCTTCTGCAATTCTGAAAAAATGATCTACAGCATTTCTACTCGTTAAGATAATGGCCGTAAATTTTGTGATGTCAATTTTCTGCAGTCTAACTTGCTTGGAATCTACAGACTCTACGTGAATAAAAGGTATAAAATCAATTTTAATTTTATGCTTTTCTTCAAGTTCAGAATAGGGTGAGTGTTCTACGTTAGGTTTTGGTTGTGAAATAAGAATATTTTTCACTTTCATATAGCTTAGTTTTTTACTGCACTAACCCATTCAATTGAATTTAATGACTTTAAAAAGAATTAAATAAGGTGCAATTTCAAAAGCGCAAAGGTACAAAATAAAATAAAACCAATATGCTAAAATATGCTTTTGATATAAGCCTATAAACGATAACAATTTTATAGCATAAACTAATACAGCAACTCCCATCACAACAAGTATCAATACATTACTTACTGAACTTTGGAAATACAAAAACAGACCCACAGGAAACAGGAAGAACAGGCCTATCCAACTTAAAACACCTTGTTTATAAAATAAATACCTGTTGATAAATTGATCTAACTCGAAAAGATCGCCAATGATTTTTTCGATGAGGTATTTACTCAATATCATAATTGTTACTAAAAGTAAAATCTGTAGATAAGTCACTATTGAAAAAGAATCTCCATTCAATATCACAAATAGAAAAAAAGAGAGGCTTAGTACGCTGGCTATAAATAATAGGACTTCTGTAAGTTCAATTCTTCGCTTTTCAGCAAACTTTTTGGAATAAAAACCTGAAGTGAATAAGGAATTGAGATATGAAAAAAAATAATTGTTTTTATTCCACTTTACTGCCACAAGTAAAACAAGCACACTTAAAGTGATACTTACAACCCAGTGGTGGTCTTGAATAGGTCTTAATGTTGAAAACAATGATAAGTTTTGAAGCAAATGTAATTTAAAATGAACTTTTATAGGCGACTTTTAGCTTGTAAAATATATATTTGCCAACCAAACTTCAAGCAGATTTGATGCCTCAAAAATTAGTCATCATACCAACTTACAACGAGATTGAAAATATTGAAAAGCTCATTAAAAATATTTTCGCTCAACCTGTAGATTTCGAGATTTTGGTAGTAGACGATTCTTCTCCCGATGGGACTTGGGCCTTGGTCCAGAAACTTCAAGAGGAATATGAAGGGAAATTACATTTGGAAATAAGAGCCTCCAAAAGCGGTCTTGGCAAGGCCTATCTGCATGGCTTTAAATGGGCACTTGAGCGGTCTTATGAGTATATCTTTGAAATGGATGCCGATTTTTCTCACAATCCAAACGATCTGATCAGACTCTACAACTCGTGCCTTAAAGATAACTTCGACATGACCATAGGCTCGCGGTACATCACAGGTGTAAATGTTATTAACTGGCCAATGAAGCGTGTGTTGCTGTCTTGGCTTGCTTCCAAGTATGTAAAAGCAATTACTAGAATGCCAATAGAAGACACTACTGCCGGTTTTATTTGTTACCGACGTCAAGTTTTGGAAAGCATCGATTTAAATAAAATAAAGTTTGTAGGCTATGCGTTTCAAATAGAGATGAAGTTCAAAGCTTATAAAAAAGACTTTCAACTCAAAGAAATCCCTGTTATATTTACAGATCGAACTAAAGGCAAATCAAAAATGAGCAGTGGCATCATTAAAGAAGCTGTATTTGGAGTGATAAGCTTGAAAATGAAAAGCCTTTTTGGTAAAATTTAAATTATGGAAGAGTATCTTATCAAGAACGCTAAAATCGTCAATGAAAATAAAATTTTTGAGGGCGATGTACATATCAAAGGTGATTTGATCATTGAAGTTGCATCGTCCATCAGTGCAAAATCCAGTGATATAAAGATTATAGACGCTGGAGGAAAACACCTTATTCCTGGCCTAATTGATGACCAAGTGCATTTCAGAGAACCGGGAATGACACACAAAGAAACCATCCTTACAGGGTCACGGGCAGCTATTGCCGGAGGCATCACTTCATATTTTGAAATGCCCAATACCAATCCTCAAACGACAACCATTGAAAAGCTAGAGGAAAAATTTGCAATGGCCAAAGATAATTCTTACGCCAACTACTCCTTTATGTTTGGAGGTACAAACGATAATCTTGAAGAGATCAAAAAAATAAATCCAAAAACAACAGCTGCGCTTAAATTATTCTTAGGCTCTTCTACTGGAAATATGTTGGTAGATGATGAAAAGGTTTTGGAAGAAATTTTTAAACATTCCCCATTGATTATTGCTACACATTGTGAAGATGAAGGTACCATAAAAAGAAACCTGGAAGCCCACATCAAACAGTACGGCGAAGACATACCGATTCATTTGCACCCCGTAATAAGAAATGAAGAAGCCTGTTATTTATCTTCTTCAAAAGCAGTAGAATTAGCTAAAAAAACAGGTGCCAGATTACATGTCTTTCATCTTTCTACTGCCAAAGAGCTAAAGTTGTTTTCGAATAAGCTTCCTTTAGAAAAGAAAAAGATTACTGCTGAAGTATGTATTCATCATTTATGGTTTGACGATTCAGATTATAAAGAAAAAGGCACTTTTATCAAATGGAATCCTGCAGTAAAAACAGCTAAAGACAAAGCTGAATTACTCAAGGCTTTGGATAAAAACCTTCTGGATGTGGTGGCTACAGACCATGCTCCACATACCAAAGAAGAAAAAAACAACGTTTATACCAAAGCCCCTAGTGGAGGCCCTTTGGTTCAACATGCCCTTCCAGCTATGTTGGAGTTTTATCATCAAGGTAAACTTTCTTTGGAAAAAATAGTTGAAAAAATGTGTCACAATCCTGCCATCCTGTTCGATATAGACAAAAGAGGATACATCAGAAAAGGCTACAAAGCAGATTTAGTCCTTGTTGATATCTTAAATCCATGGACAGTCAACTCCAGGAATATATTTTACAAATGTGGCTGGTCTCCTTTTGAAGGAACGACTTTTAAATCCAGAGTAACCCATACATTCGTTAACGGGCATTTAGTTTTTGAGAACTTTAAATTTAATGATGGAATTTTTGGTGAACGTTTAGAATTCAATAGATAATATGAAGCTTGCTGGAACGATTGGTTTGATAGGATTGATTTTCATAACAAGCTGTCAAAACGTGGAAGAAATAAAAAAACCAGAGAAACTTCTCAGCAAGTCGGAGATGAAAGATCTTATTTACGATATGGTGCTTCTTGATGCAGCTGCAGGAGTCAATGAAAAAAGACTTGAAGGTTTGGATATCAATATGTTAGATTTTTTGTCAAAGAAATATGAAATCGATAGCAATCAACTCAAGCAAAACATACTGTATTATAATTTGAGATTTAATGATAATCTTGATATTTATGAAAAAGCAAAAGACAGTATTTCAAGACTGGAAAGAGCTTACGATTCCATTTCAAAAGCTAGGGATAGTTTGAAAAAACTTGAGAGAAAAAGACGAGATTCCATTAGAAAATTAGACACTGTTCAAGAGAGACAAATTATCAAAAGAATGGATAGGTAAGATTAAGACCGCTGGCGGATCTTGTCTGCGTATTCTTTCAAGGGTTCAAATTCAAAATTTAATTCTTGCTTTATTTTCTCTGAAGAATAGATGGAGTCCTCAAAAAGACTTGAAATCACTTCAAGGGTTAATTGTCTTTTGTAGGAAGTAAAAAACGACCTCAATACTTCAATACACCAGGCTAGGTAGAGCATCCAAGGCTTTATTTCAATCTTTGGCATTGGTTTGTTGTAAAGACTAGAAAACTGAACTGCTACCTCCTTGATTGATAAATTTTCTGATACCAGAATAAATCTCTGATTTATAATTGGGCTATTCATAAGTTGTATCATCACCTTACTTACGTCATAAACCCCCACAAAGCCTGTTATTTTGGGTGGGTAAAATTTTAACCCATTTTTCAATTTCGAGAGCAACCTACCGCTTCCAGATTCGTAAAATCCATCACCAAGGATAACTCCAGGATTTACGATCACCACATCAACACCTTCTTGAGAAGCTCTCCACACTTCCATCTCGGCTCCAAACTTGCTAATCTCGTAAGTCGAGGGCTTTTGATCTTCTGCCATTGGAGTTTCTTCTGTCACCTCCTCTCCTACCAAAGGTTTACCTAAAGCTGCAATAGAGCTCACATGACAAAATTTTGATATAGCATAGTCTATAGAGAGGTTCACCATGTTGGCAGTTCCTTCTATATTGACTTTTCGCATCATTTTATAATCTGAAGGACTATTACTTATAAAGCCAGCGCAGTGGTAAACATGAGAAATCGTTTCAAAGGCTTTTTGAAGTTTTGGAATGTCGAGAATGTCACACTTGAACCATTCAACGTTTTCGATGATGTCCTCTTCAGAAATAGGATATTTTAAGAGCACAGCAATAGTCTGTTTTTTTTTGTCTTCAGTTCTGTATAAAGCCCGAGTTTTTGCCTTACTTAAAATGAGTTGAGCTAGTAAATGAGCTCCAACAAGTCCAGTTGCACCAGAGAGTAAATTCATTTGGTAAATATACGAATTTCGAAAGTTGATAATTTCTTCATTATAATATCTTTGCCACAAATCATAACAACACATGAAAAAGGATTTTATAGAAGAAGTGACCTGGAGAGGAATGGTTCACGACCTAATGCCCGGCACTCAAGAACATCTCAACGAGGCTCCTAGAGCTGCTTATGTAGGTATCGACCCTACTGCAGATTCTCTTCATATTGGTCACTTGGTAGGTGTGATGATGCTTAGACATTTTCAGCTTTCCGGCCATAAGCCAGTTGCATTGGTCGGGGGCGCTACCGGAATGATAGGAGACCCTTCTGGAAAATCTCAAGAACGAAATTTACTTGACGAAGAGACCTTACAGCATAATCAAGACTCATTAAAAAAACAGTTATCTAAATTCTTAGACTTTACCACTCAAGATCAAAATTCTGCCAGGCTAGTGAATAATTATGACTGGATGAAAGAATTTTCTTTTCTAGACTTTATCCGCGATGTTGGTAAACACATTACCGTAAATTACATGATGTCCAAAGATTCAGTCAAAAAACGTTTGTCATCTGAATCTAAAGAGGGCATGAGTTTTACTGAATTTACCTATCAGCTAGTGCAAGGATATGACTTTCTACACCTATACAGGACCCAAGATTGTACCTTACAAATGGGAGGAAGCGACCAATGGGGGAATATAACTACTGGCACAGAGTTGATTCGACGTATCGACCAAGGAAAAGGATTTGCCTTGACCTGCCCTTTGATCACCAAAGCAGACGGTACTAAATTTGGAAAAACAGCATCAGGAAATATCTGGCTAGACCCTAAAAAAACCTCACCTTATAAATTTTACCAGTATTGGATCAATACCAGTGATGAGGATGCGGAAAAATTCATTAAAATTTTCACCTTTCTACCAAAAGATGAAATCGAAAACTTGGTCAAAACACATAAA